>JANXYI010000017.1 GCA_025350085.1 Deltaproteobacteria bacterium | reverse complement strand
GCTTGCCGCCGTCGCCGGTGAGACCCACGAGCCCGGTGACGTCGCCGGTAGCCATGGAGTTTTTCTTTACAAAGGGCTTGCCAGGCCGGGGAGTGATGAAGGCCATGGTGCCGATGACGTCCATGGCGGCTTTGACGAAGGGCTTTGCCAGTTCCACATCCATGCCAATGGTCTCCTTGAGCGTAATCACGTCCAGTTGCCTGCAATGCCTGGATATACCCGGCACATGTCGGGTCCTTGTCCACGCGCGCCGAAAGCCGACGAAAGGCCTTGAACGTGATGTTTTTGATACGTTCTTCAAGTTGGCCGGTCAAGAAGTTTGGGAAATCGACTGATGTTTCAGGCGAACAGGAGTTTTGGCATCCGTCCAGCAAATAGCTTGGCAGCCGACTCACATTGATGCGCGTGATTCCGGGCCGGGAATTGTCGAGAGTCGCGGCGAACTTGTGGGTCTGACAGGGCGGGCCTGGCTCGGCGGCTGGCAACCCTGCGCCTTGACACACGAAGGGCGTTCTCCTATGACTTCCGTCTCGTGCCGGGATGGCGGAATTGGTAGACGCAGTGGACTCAAAATCCACCGGTGGCAACGCCTTGGGGGTTCGATTCCCCCTCCCGGTACCAACCCATCATTTCATACTGTCCAGTAAAGTCCAATAGCCCTAGAGCCACAAAGAATAACCCCGGATGTAGTGTCCGGGGTTCTCTTTTGCCGTCCGTTGACATCTGGGGGTAACTGGGGGTAACTCCGGGGGTAACAGGGCATCTGGACACCGAAAAGCCAAAAGGAGTTACCCCCAATGGCCGGAAAACTCACCAATGCCGCCATTATCAACGCCAAGCCTGCCGCGAAACCTCGCAAGCTCCCAGACGAAAGAGGGCTCTTCCTGCTCATATCCCCGAATGGGGGTAAGTGGTGGCGTTTCAAGTACCGCTTTGGGGGTAAGGAAAAGCTTTTGAGCCTCGGCACGTACCCAGACGTTACCCTGGCGGAAGCTCGGGAACGCAGGGACGCGGCCCGCAAGCTCTTGACGCAGGGCACAGACCCCGGCGCAATCCGAAGGGAAGAGCAGGCCCAGGCCGCAGAGGATGCCCTTACTTTTCAGGTGGTGGCCCTGGACTGGTATGAGAAGCAACGCCCCGGCTGGACCGAGAGCACGGCGTACAACATCATGCGCCGTCTCGAACGGGAGTTGTTACCCCCATTCGGCAACCTCCCGATCAAGAAAGTTACCCCCAAAATTATCCTTGAGGCCGTGCGAGTGATTGAGGGCCGGGGCTGCCATGAAACGGCCCGGCGCACCTTGCAGTGTTGCGGCCAGATATTTCGCTACGCCGTTTCCTCTGATTTGATTGAATCCGACCCTACACCCTCCCTGCGTGGGGCGCTTGTTACGGTGGTGGAAAAGCACCGGGCCAGCATCACGGACCCCAAGGCCGTTGGGCCGCTCATGCGCGCCTTGTGGGGGTATGAGGGTTCATCGGTCACAACCTACGCGCTGCGTCTTGCCCCGCTGACTTTCGTGCGCCCCGGAGAATTGCGCCATGCCGAGTGGTCCGAGTTCGACACAGAGGCCGCAGAGTGGCGCATACCCGGCCACAAGATGAAAATGAAAGAGCAGCACATTGTCCCGCTCTCACGACAAGCCTTAGCCGTGCTGGACGCCCTGCGCCCCCTCACTGGGGGGGGCCGCTACCTGTTCCCCTCCGAGCGCACCGGGGAACGTCCCATGAGTGAAAATACCGTCAATGCCGGCCTGCGCCGCCTGGGGTACAGCAAGGAAGAACTGACGGGCCATGGCTTTCGGTCAATGGCGTCAACGCTGCTGAATGAGCAGGGGTGGAACAGGGACGCCATAGAACGCCAGCTTGCCCATGCCGAGCGCAACGGGGTGCGGGCCGCGTACAACTATGCCGAGTTCATGCCCGAGCGCCGCCGCATGATGCAGGCGTGGGCGGATTATCTGGACGCGTTGCGCGAGGGTGGCAAGGTGGTGCCGATCTTCAAGGCGACTGCCGGAGAATGAATTTATGGCCAAGTGGTGTAATCAATCTAAGTACTTGCCTAGCACGAACAAAGTTGTTTAGACTTAAACCACCGTTCCTGGGTCTAGGCTCCAGCTGATCCGCGATGCCGAATAGCCGCTTTTAAGGGCCTGCCCTGGACTTTACAAGGAGATGTAAAGGAGGGGGGCTTTTGGCATGTCAAAGGAATTCGTTCACGTGCTCAACCCACTTAATTATTTAGATATCATAAGGCGTTGGCCGAGGGTTGACGCTTCACACTTGGGGGTAATGATCGAGGATGGAGCGCTCCCGGCCTACTTGCCGAAAACAACCGAGAGGCTCATCACGGGTGAGCCGATGTGTTTTTGCAAGGTCGTAAAATCTGTGTTTGAAGAGTTCCAGGTGGATGAATACGGCACAATGAGTGGTGCTCATGATTTTGAGCACGTTGTGTTTAGTCCTGAAGACGTTGAACGGCTTGAAGCTCAACACCCGGAGTTTAAGCAGAGCTTGGAAGGGGCCGAAGCGGAATGGATATGCTGTGATGCCCTTGCAAAGCGCTGGGGGTGTAATCCGTTTGACGTTTTGGGGGTACTTGGGTCGGAGACAGGCCAGCTGCAATATCAACTCATCGAGCGCGCCCGCCCGCCAAGATACCCAGACGAGCTAGCCGGAGCGTTCGTTCATATCTACGACTTACACAAGTGGGAAACCGAAAACGCCGACAACATCCGTAAGACCTCCCTCCTGGCGCGAGGTGGGGAACGTCTGAGGGAAGAGAACCAATCTCTTGCTGACAAGGTGGCAGCCCTAGAACATGAAAATGCTGTCCTGCGCGGTGAACTAGAAGGCGAGCGCGCAACAATCAAAACAGTGACTCCAAGGGTAGCGAAAACTGCCAGCGCCACAGAGGCCGCAGCAGTTAAAAGAGTCGAGAAGTGGAAGGACTACGCTGAACGCCTAGTGAGGATCGCCCTTGAATGTGGGCACGGGGGGCCTAAGCCCCGGAAGCGAAACCAACTTCAGGCCATTGCGAAAAAACATGGTGGGGAACTTCCAGACGTAGTTCTTGAAGTCCTTCGCAAAGCGCTACCTGATGACCACGTTTCTAGGGAACCCGGTCCACCGCGGCAAGACTGATCGCCTGATTCCGTGGGAAACGAGGAAGCAGCACAGTTCTCGCGTAATTTGTGCAGAATGAAATCCCCCGAACCCCGTTGCACGGATTCGGGGGATTTTCTATGGCAAAGTGACGGACTCACGGAATTACCCGGAATGACGTAAGATTTTCAATGAGTATCTTCCGAGGAACAACATCCAAGGAGGATACCGACCATGACCAACGATACCCGTATCGACCCCAACGGCCTCTACCGCATCAAGACCATTGTCCGAACCAAGGAAGGCTGCCCACCGCTCTTTGACATGTCCGCCTCTACTTGGTGGGCCGGGGTGAGGTCTGGACGTTTCCCCAAGCCCGTACGCATGGGGAAGCGGATGACACGCTGGCGTGGTTCTGACCTCTTGGCCTTTGTGGACCGCGTTTCCGAGGGGGAGTGAAATGAGCACCCCCACCCCAGTGTATAACGGAAAACTCCGCACTCCTCTTATGGCCGTGCGCGCCTATTGCCGTTGGTGCAATGGCGGCAACCCCATTACCTGTGTCTCCCCTCTGTGCCGCCCCTTGTTCTCATTCCGGCTGCCCAAGAAGACAAATGGCAGGAGGCGAAACCCACTGCGGGCCATCCACGCTAGGTGCCTTGAGTGCTCCTCTGGTGTTGGTGGACCACGCGAATGCTGGGCCTTTGAGGACTTCAGCGAGTCTCAGCCTGCTTGTGCGCTGTGGCCGCATCGATTGGGCAAGCGCCTTGTCTCTGAGAACTACAGAGAACATCGCAGGGAACAGGCGAAAAAGCAGCGCCAAAACCCAGGCGCAGAGGCCTGTTTTGCGCCCAAGAAGGCCACGAAAGGGCATGGCCTAGGGGTAGGTAGCCCCGAGCATATTTCGAACGATTCTGGGGCAGTATTTAACATTTTGTTTGGGGGTGGGGCATGACGCCTGCCTCCTCTCCCTCGCTGTCCATTGGAGCAGTATGCATCTACCAGGGCGAACGGGCTCACACAAACCTGGAATATGCCGTCATACTCGACGTAGTTCCGCGCAGGGGAAAGCCTGAGGTTGCCGCCGCTGTCCGTGCCTTCCTCATAGAATCAGGCTTTCAGGCGGATAAGCCTGTTCGAGAGGCTTTGGGCACAATCATGGCGAATCTCTGGGCCGCCTGGGCAACCCAAGGCAATCCGTTTCTCGTCATGCCCATGCGCAGTACTGACTATGCCCATGGTTCACGTCTGCGGAAGCTGTGGCTCAAGTACAAACCCACGACGACTGCCGTTCATGCCTTACACCGTGCGGGATTCATTGAACTGCACAGGGGTATACACTTTGGAGCGTTCAGGCGCAGGACACGCATCCGGGCAACGGATAAGCTGGTGTCCCTGTTCATCCGGCACCGCATCAACCATGATTCCGTCGAACTTCAGGACAGGGGACTTGTGATCCTGCGTGGGCCGAAACTCAACGGCGAACCGGGCAAGCCAATCAACATCAGCCGAGGCATCCATGCCGCCACAGCCCGACCCTTCAAGGAAAACGTGAGGCGCATCAATGAAGCCCTGAGTGCAGCGAACATTGAGCTACACATCACAGAGAAGGAGTACATCGAAAACTTCATTAACCGCCTCAATGGCAAAAAGACACTCATCCCGCCGCACCCTCTGCGCAACCAGTTGTGCCGGGTGTTCAACGAGACTTTCGATTACGGCGGGAGATTCTACCGTCATTGGGTGCAAAGTGTGCCTCGCGAGCTGCGCCGCTTCATTCGCATAAATGGCGAGCCCGTCATGGAACTGGATTTCAAGGCTATTCACCCGACCCTGCTCTATGCCGAACGGGGGCTCATGATCGAAGGGGAAGTCTATGTCCCGCCAGGATGGCCCCATGAATTCCGAAAAGTGTTCAAACTGTTGATGCTGGCCGCTATCAACGCGGATGATCGTGCGAAGGCTATCAAAGCGGTACGCAAGGACATACACGACAGACCAGATATGTTGGCTTCCTTCCACGAGTGTCTGACCGACAGGTGGCTTATTCCGGCGTTTGAGGCCCTGGTGGAACGACACAAGCCAATTTCAGCCGCGTTCTTTACGGGCGCTGGCCTGCGGCTTCAACGGAAGGATTCGGAAATTGCCGAGCACGTCATTCTCACGCTTTTGGACGGTGGCGTGGTGCCCGTGCCAATCCACGACAGTTTCCTTGTCGCGCTGTCTCATTCGGACGCATTGCGCGAGGCCATGCTTTCTGCGTCCAAAGACATTGCCGGGGTGGCAATCCCCGTGAAGGAGAAATGGCCCATTCATGAGCAAATTGCTCTGCAAAATTGGCATGTTGCCGTGTTATGCGCACCAGTAATGGATAGAGGGGGTATCCAGGAAGACTTTAGGGGGGGACCTGGCCTGTCGTGGAAAGTGGGGCAGTGTGGGGGCCTTACCCACGACCCCAACCGCCCACATGCGCAATGGGGTACGTCCGGAAGGTTAAGAAACCTTAATCTTTGCAGAGGTATGCAGATGGTATGAGAATTGTGCGTGATAAGCAGCACGGTTGCAGACATGCGTGTGGCTGCGAACAAGGGTTTGTGGCGTGAAGCGCGGGAGAGGGCATCCCGGTACCACTAAGGTTTCATGCTCTGCTTGCCGAAGGGTGTACAGGTGGAATAACTTGTAACTCTGGGCGGGAAATATGGACGTGAACAGTCTTTCAAAGACCGTTGTCAATTTGGCAGCAGCTTCGGGCGGTACGCAGGGTACCTTGAACGTGCAGAACAACGACAGCGCAACCGCAAGCAAAGCCGGTAGCGGCGACAGTGTTGACATCTCGCCCGAGGCCCGGCTCAAGGCGGCCGCCAGTGGCTCTGCGCAGCCTGCCAGCGCACAAGTCAATCCCGCTTTGACAACGCGCATCACCAAGCTCCAGAAGCAGCTTCAGCAAGCGCAGGGTTCATCGAATCTCGATCCTGACGAGAAGAGAGCGGCGATCGCGGCTTTGCGCAGCCAGATACAGATGCTGCAAGGTCAGCTGCCCAAATCGAGTAGCGCAAGCAGCGCTGCGGCTTCAACCCTGACGACGAGTCACGCATAGTTTTTCTTACTCGAGACTCTGCACAACAGCCCCTGCCGGATGCCTAAAGCCTCCGGCAGGGGCTGTCCACTTGGCAAGGCGCTGTTTTCCATTCGTGGGGTCTCTGTCGAATCGCCACTATTCCGAGGGCTGAAGGCTCCTATCGCCAGAACATAATATGAATATGGTACCCCGAGGCCTGTTGTCGGGATTCAGAATAATCATAATTAACTTGACATGTTCGTTGGTTGAAGTACGTCCATGCCGAATGCTTGCGATGCATCACGTTACCTCCTCTTGCCGAAAGCAGGGTCGGTCCAGCCAATGGGGCCTGCCCTGGTGCCTGTGTCTTTTGTCGGCCTTCCTGGTTCAGGCTTTTGCCCCCAGGGCTTCAAGGGCAGAGGACCTCGGGCCGTCGGTGACTGTTGAAGGCCAGTATATGGGCAGGGGAGACCTGCGCGGCGATCAGGGGGCTGTTTCCTCCTCCACGGCAAAGGTGGTGGCTTCCATGCTCCCCTTCACCCTGGAATACGACGTGAGCAAATACTCCTGGCATGACATCAATCGTCTGCCGTTTGGAGATAAGCAGCACAAGCCCTGGGACACCCTGCACCTGCTCTCTTTCAGCTTCGACTACGCGGCGAACATCTCGGGCAACTTCGGGTTCTTCGCTGAAGCAGTGGCCTTTGCTGGCTATGAAGAGGAGTTGACTGGTTCCCTGGGGGCAAACGTGACCGGAGGCTTGTCTTACGAGATCCAACCGAACCTGAAGCTCAACGCAGGCGTGTCCGGCCTGTTCCACAAGGTCCACAGCAGGCCGTTGCCGGTACTCCGGCTGGACTGGAACCAGAACGCCACGCAAGGGTTCTCCTCCTCCCTGGGCTTTCCAGAGAACACCCTGGCCTACCGCTTTGACAAGGAATATGCGCTACGGCTGGCGCAGACCTTTGATGACACGATCTACCGTCTCGCAGACGACAGCAGCATCGGTCACAAGTCCTATTTGGAATCCGTAGGCGTGGTCTCAGGCCTCTATCTGGATTACACGCCGCTGCCAGGTTTTACCGGCACCATTGGCGTGCAATATGTCCTGCATCGCAAGTTCAACATGTATGACTCCAACGGCAACAAGCGCGACGTCTTCTCTCTGGACAATGCCCTTGGTGGTCTCTTGCACTTGGAATACAAGTTCTGACCCGTCCAGCCTAGCCCGCGTCGGCTGCAGGATCCCGCCTGCCGCCTCCCTTGCTCTGCCCCCCAAGGCCTGCCAACTGGCCCTTCCTGAACCGGTTTGAGCGGGCCTGCTCCCCGCCGATTCCCCCTGAATGTCCTGCGACACCCCCAGGACCGCCCACTCATCCATATTTGCCCAGACTGCTGTCCAGCGTGCTCCAGCTGATGCCCTTGGCAACCGCTTTGTAGATTCTGTGCAAAACAGGATTTCGGTGGCAACAATAGTTCGTCAGCGGCACCAGCCGATGCCCCATCTCAATTTTGGGGGCGTAGCCTGTCTGACCGCTTTGGATCGAGGCAACGCCTCTGGACAATGCCCAGTCCACGGCTGCCTCCCAGAGCCGGAAGTAGAGCAGCCACTCTTTGGGCCGCGCGTAGTCCAGCCCGATGAACTTGTTGATGACGTGTCCGCCCATGTCGAAGCAGAGCATGAAGGCGATCATGTCTCCGGAGTCGGATTCCCGCAGGGTGATGAAATGGGAGAGCGGTAAGGCAGACATATGCTCGAAGAAGTGGCGGCCTAGCTGTTCGAACTTGGTCGCTGACCGTTCGTAGGTTTGCCAGAACAAGCCGAAGATTTCTTTCAGCACCGGACCTTCCGGGTGCCGGACATCTTCCACGCGCACCGAGACACGTTCCGCGCTCAAGCGCAGCTTCTTCCTCAGCTGATGCCGTCGCGAACCTTTCAGGGATGCGAAGTAGTTCGCCTTGTCCGGGCCAGGCAGTTCCACCAGCGTGCCAGGATAGCTGACCATTGGGAACAGGCCTGCCTGCCCTGCCAGCCAGTTCATATCCGCGCCGAAGGAATCAGGGAAATCCTTCCAGACTAACATCGGCACACGCAGGCGCCTGGTTTCTGCCTCCAAAGACTGCTGAAGGCACAGCAGCATGGCCCGGCGGTCAACGCCGGGAAGCAGGCCGATGCTGCCCTCATCCGCGCACGGTGAGCCGACAAATAGCGTACGCTGGGTAAGCAGAGAGGGAATCAGCCGCCCAGGTACTCGGAACAGTGGGAGGACGGCCTTGGGCACCACGATGTCGATGGGCACATCCATGAGGAACAGCGGGGCGATGCCCACCGCCCGTTCTCCCTCCCGCAGCAAGGCATAGCGGAAGGTGAACTGATCTTCGAGGCCGCTGTTTTCCAGGGCGTGGTACCACCAGCGCCCTTCCAGCGGCGGCGGGAAGCAAGCATCCCACAAGGACGCGGGTATTTCGGCCTCCGAAGGCAGAAGCTCGACGCTCAGGGCGTTTCTCATGCGTGCATCGCCACCAGGGAGGAACCCGCCAGGATGAGCAGCACTCCGACCCAGCGCGTCCGGTCCACGCTCTCCCGCAGCAGCCCCCGGGACAGGAGCGTGACGGTCACAAAACTGAGGCTGCCGAGTGGGAAGGCCGTGCTGACGTCCAGGTAGCGCAGCGACCACGTGTACACCAGGGCTTCCACAGCGAAGAAGCAAAGTCCAAGGCCCCGCCAGGAGCCCTTGCCCGAGCGGGCGAGGGCCGCCTTCTTCAGAAACACCTGCCCGAAGCCTTCAATGACCGTGGCGGTGATGGCGAGCAATATGCCAAGGTGCGTTGGCGTCATCGCGCCCCGGCCTTCACAAGGGTGCCCACGCGGCCGCTTTTGCCCACAAACCACACGCCTGTCAGGATCAGCACGATGCCCAGGGTCTGGAGAGGGGCTAGAGTCTCCCCCAGATACAACACCGAGAGGGTGGCCACGGTCACATAACTCAGCGACGTGATGGCATGGGCGTAGCTCAAGTCGGCATGGTCGAGAACGGTCATCCAGTTGAGGAATTGCCCCCCCATGAGCAGTCCCACAAGCAGGAAGAACGGCTGATGGAGCATCGCCTGCGCTGTAAGCGTGGGGGTCAGCTGATCGGGGACGTCGGAGACGGCGCTCTTCCATGTGATTTGCGTTGCCGTGTCGAGAACAACGGCCAGCGCGAGGCCGAATATGAGCTTCCATGGCGCCTTGGAGGTCATGGCCGTCACCTTGCCCTTGTCTGTTCTGTCCATCGTGCTTCAGGCCGGGCGGTCACTGGGGGCCGTGCGGAATATCCCCCGGTGGCAAGACCGGCAGAATGATGCAGAACCGGGAGCCGACGTTCGGCGTGCTCTCCACCGCCGCCCGGCCACCGTGGATTTCTGCCACGGCCTTGACCAAGCTTAAGCCCAGCCCGTAGCCTTTGTCGTCCTTCCCCTCGCCGTGGCGGTAGAACCTGCGGAAGATGTCGACCAGTTCAGAAGGTGCGATGCCTGTCCCCGTGTCCGTCACACAAATAGCCACCTCAGCGCCGCACAGTTGGACGGACAGCTGGATCAGGCCGCCTGGCGGGGTGAATTTGAAGGCGTTGTCGAGGAGATTGGACACCGCCTGCCACAGACGATTCGCGTCGGCCCGCACCTCAGTCTTGTCCATTTCACCCAACCGCAACCCGACACCTGAAGCCTCAACCATAGGCAGGTAAAATTCGTAAATATTCTCCAGGAAATGGTGCATGTCGATGCTTGTCTTGTTCAGCAAGATCGTACCAGCCTCGGCCTCGGCAATGTTCAGCACTGTATTGATAAGCCGCACCAGGAGCTCGATGTCCTCCAGTGAGCCTTGCATCACTTCCTGGTAGTGGGCAGGCGTGCGCTGGCGCATCAGCGCTATCTCAAGCTTGCCGCGTAGACGGGTAAGCGGTGTGCGCAGGTCGTGGGCGATGTTGTCCACCATTTCGGTCATGTTGCCTATGAGCAACTCCAGGCGCGCCAGCATGAGGTTGAAGGTCTCGGAGAGCTGGTCGATTTCATCGCCGTTTTCGCTCCGCTCCACACGGTCGGCCAGGTTGCCCCGATAGATCGATGCAGCCGTCTGGTTCACCCGGGTGATGCCCATGAGCGAGTTGCGGGCCATGAGGTAGCCGCCCCCAAGGCCGACGAGTAGAATGGGCAGGAAAATGATTCCAAAGATGAGCATGAAGTTGGACTTCAACTGGGCCAGGGATTCGGAAAAATACCCCACTTGCAGGACGTATCCTCCCGGCAGGATGGTCGTACCGACCTTGAGAGGCATCCCGCCCTTGGCCGAATCGATGAACACGATGCGTTCGCTCAATGTGTCGAAGCGGTTCAGGCCGCGTAGCGGATAGTCCTTCCACTGTTCGGCGGAGGGGAGTAACACGTCGCGGCCATTGGCGTGGAGGCGAAAGATCAGGCTGGTGAACCCGTTCTCCATGATCTCGTCGTTACAGATATTGATGAGCGTGTCGAACGAGCCGCCTGCGTGCTTTCCGGCTATCTCAGCCAGCTCATTGATGACAAACTGGTCCTCGTTCTTGTTGAGCATGTTGTACAGGAGCGCGAAGGAAATGCCCATGAACGCGAGGAATGAGACCACATACAGAGTGAAATAGAGCGCCAACAGCCGGAACTTGATGGAGTTCACGATTCGTTTAATTCCGTCGAAACGCATAGCCCGTCCCCCGCACTGTCTGAATCAGCTTCTCATCACGTCCCGCGTCGATCTTTTCGCGGAGCTGGCAGATGTAGACATCGATGATCTTGGTCCCGGGATCGAAATTGTAGCCCCAGACGTGTTCCATGATCATGGCCCGGGTGACTACATTCCCGGCGTTTTCCATGAGATATTTGAGAAGGGCGAACTCCTTGGGCTTGAGCAGAATTTCCTGCCCGTTGCGTACGGCCTTCCGGTTCAGCAGATCCAACTTGACCCCTTCGCAAGAAAGAGGCGCCCCTTCAGCTGTCGGAGGACCTCCCCGGCGCACCAGCACCCGTATGCGCGCCAGCAGTTCGGCAAAAGAGAAGGGCTTGGTGATGTAGTCATCGCATCCGGCGTCCAGACAAAAAACCTTGTCCTGTACGGACTTCCTGGCGCTGGCCACGAGCACGGGGGCCTTGACCCCCCTGGCCTTCAGTTCGCGCAGGATGGTGAAGCCGTCCATGCCGTTGAACATGAGGTCCAGGATGATGACCGCATGGTTTCCGGCCTCGGCCTTCAAGAGCCCCTCTTCGCCGGAGAGCGCGGACTCCACGCGGAAACCGGCTTCCTCCAGGCCCTCGCGCACAACGGCGACAATTTCCGGGTCGTCTTCGATGATCAGGATATCCATGGCCATCTCACGGGTTCGAAGGTGTCTGTCGCTGGCTCTGCCAGCGCTTGCTCATGGTCCCTCATGCGTACCGCTGGGGCAAAACGCAAGGAGAATATGGTTAATTAATCTTAACTCGCCTCAGGGTGGTGTTTGCCTCTAAAGTTCCGCCGTTGCACACACCTTAGCGCTATTCTGATGAACGACTGTCAGGGAGAGGTTCAGTGCTGAAAAGATGCCAAGTGTTCTGTGATTTTGACGGAACGATCTCGCGCAAGGATGTGACGGACGAACTGCTCGAGGCCTTCGCTCTGCCCGAATGGAGGGTGATCGAGGCCAGCTGGCGCGCCGGGGAAATCGGCTCGCGGGAGTGCATGCGCCGCCAAGTCGAGCTGCTGCGCTGCTCCCGCAACGAGCTGGACAGCCTGCTGGACTCCATTGCCATTGATCCTGGTTTCCCGGACTTCGTCGCGGCCTGCCGGGGTATGGGCGTCCCTGTCGTCGTGCTGAGCGACGGCATCGACTATGCCATCCACCGCGTGCTGCGCAACCATGGGCTGGATGACCTGCCTGTGTACGCCAACCGGCTGCGCCTGAACGAGAGCGGCGGCTTTGGCCTCGAATCCCCCCATGCCGATCCATCCTGCTCCCCGGACTGCGGCACCTGCAAATGCGCGCTCATGCGCCGACTGGCCCTGTCCGGCATCGAGAAAGTGCTCGTGGGCGACGGGCTCTCGGATTTCTGTGCGGCCAGTGAAGCTGCAGACTTTGTGCTGGCCAAGAAGGCACTCCTGGCGCACTGCCGCCAACATGCGCTGCCTCACGCTGCGTATGTGAATTTCCACGATGTGCGAGACATGCTTGTTGGCCTTGAACGCGGCGAACGCACTCTTGAAGAGTGCCCGTCCATACCGGCATTTGCAGGATAACCCCACATGGACGAAAAGACTCTGCTCGAACTCGAAGCCAAATACTGTTCCTTCGGCGACACCGTCCACTACCTGGAGCCGCCCAAGGTCTTCAGCCGCTGCCAGGGCAGCTACCTGTATGACGGCCAGGGCCGCCCCTATCTGGACCTGCAGATGTGGTACTCGGCGGTCAACTTCGGCTATGGCAACCCCAGGCTGAACAACGTGCTCAAGCGCACCCTGGACACCCTGCCGCAACTGGCCTGCCAGTACCTGCACGCCGAGAAGGTGGAGCTGGCCGCCAAGCTGGCGGGACGCATGGAGCGCGAGGCCGGGGTCAAGGGCCGGGTGCACTTCAACGTGGGCGGCTCCCAGGCCATTGACGACTCGCTCAAGATCGTGCGCAATGCCTGCGGCGGGAAAAGCCTCGTGTTCGCCTTCGAGGGCGGTTACCATGGCCGTTCCCTGGGTGCCTCGGCCATCACCTCCAGCTACCGCTACCGTCGGCGCTACGGCCACTTTGGCGACCGGGCCTGCTTCATCCCCTATCCCTACTGCTTCCGCTGCCCCTACAAGAAGCACCGCGAGGACTGCGACCTCTATTGCGTGGAGCAGTTTGCCCGGCTGTTCGAGACGGAATACTACGGCGTGTGGGACCCCAAGGCCGGACAGGCCGAGTTCGCCGCCTTCTACGTTGAGGCCGTGCAAGGCACTGGCGGCTACGTCATCCCGCCCCAGGGCTACTTCCAGAGGCTCAAGGCCGTGCTGGACGAGCACCACATCCTGATGGTCGACGACGAGATCCAGATGGGCTTTTACCGCACCGGCCGGTTCTGGGCCCTGGAACATTTCGGGGTCACGCCCGACGTGGTCGTCTTTGGCAAGGCCATGACCAACGGCCTGAACCCCCTCTCCGGCCTGTGGGCCAGGGAGGAGCTTATCAGCCCCGAGAAGTTCCCCCCGGGCTCCACGCACTCCACCTTCTCCAGCAACACCCTGGGCACCTCTGTGGCGCTTGAGGTGGTGCGCATGCTGGAGGAGGAAGACTACGCGACCATGGTGGCCGAGAAGGGCGCCTATTTCCTGGAGGGCTTGCGCGAACTCAAGAAACGCTATCCGGTCATCGGGGATGTGGACGGACTGGGCATGGCCCTGCGTGTGGAGGTCTGCAAGCCTGACGGCTTCACGCCGGACAAGGCCCTTACCGACCGGTTGGTGGAGGAGGGCATGGCCTGCGACCTGGACGCTGGCGGCAAACGCTGCGGCCTAGTGCTGGATGTGGGCGGCTACTCCAAGAACGTGCTCACCCTGGCCCCGGCGCTGACCATCAGCCGGACGGAGATGGATCTGGCCCTCGGGCTGCTGGACCAGCTCTTCCGACGCTGCTCAGCGGCCTAGACTTGGGGAGAAGCTTACGTCACATATGGCCACAACGGACCACAGCTTCCTGTATGAGGGCGGCGCTGATGGCGTGCTGCTCATCCACGGGCTCACCGGCACGCCCACGGAGATGAAGTTCGTGGGCAAGGGGCTGGCCCGCGCAGGGTTCACGGCCTACGGCATGCAGCTGGCCGGACACTGTGGCACCGAGGAGGATCTGCTGGCCACCGGCTGGCGCGACTGGTTCGCCAGCGTGGAGATGGCCTACGCGGCGCTGGCAAAGCGCTGCGAGCGGGTGTTCGTGGCCGGGCTGTCCATGGGGGCGGTGCTGGCGGTGCGCCTGGCCGCCCAGTGCCCGGATGAAATCGCGGGAGTGGCCCTGTATTCAACCACCCTGCGCTACGACGGCTGGGCCATCCCCCGCTTGAGTTTCCTGCTGCCGCTGGTGCTGCGCCTGCCCTATGGCAAGCGCTACCGTTTTGTGGAGAGCTATCCCTATGGGATCAAGGACGAGCGTCTGCGCAAGCGCGTCATCGCGAACATGTTCGCCGGGAACAGCGGCGAGGCGGGCCTCTCCGGCACCCCGGGCATGAGCTTGCGGGAACTTTGGGGACTGGTTGCCAAGGTGAAGAAGGACATGCCCGGCCTTCGCACCCCCGCGCTCATCGTGCATTCCTACCTTGACGACATCACTAGCATGTGGAACGCCAAATACCTGCAGCAACATCTGGGCGGGCCCACGGAAACCCTGTTCCTCAGCAACAGCTACCACATGGTCACCGTGGACCTGCAGCGGCAGGAGGTGGTGGACCGCACGGCCCGCTTCTTTCAATCCATTTCGTCCACCAAGAGACCGGCGCAACTTTCGTGCACCATGGCCCCTTAGAGGGGGCATTTCGTGCTCTGTTGCGCAAGGCCTGCGCGGCGCCAGGGCAGTGCGCGTAAATTTTATTAAAATTAGTGCGTTATGTTTCGGAGTGAGGCCTGCTTCACTAGGGCAGGCACACATGCCAGACACCAAACCAGAAGGAGGCTCCCGTGAAGAAATTGGCAAGCATCGCCTGTACCGTGTGCGCCCTGGCGGTTCTCAGCCTGCCCGCCCTGGCTCAACAGACCCCTCCGCCCCCGGTCGCCGCGTCCGGCGACATCGCCCGCGACAGGACCGACATCCGCCGCGACCGTCAGGACCTGCGTCAGGACAGGCAGGACATCAGGCAGGACAAGGGCGCTCTGCGTCAAGACAACCAGCAGTTGCGCCAGGATCGCCAGGCACGCCGCCAGGACCGCCAGCAACTCGTCCAGGACGAGAAGGCCGGCAACGCCGCTGGTGTGCAGAGCGACAAGGCTGCCCTGCAGAACGACAGGAAGGCAATCCAGGGCGATAAGGCCGAGAAGCGCAAGGATGCCAAGCAGCTGCGCCAGGACCGCAAGGAGCGCAAACAGGACAAGCGCGAGTTGCGCAAAGATCGCAAGGAACTGCGCGAAGACCACAAGGGCTAAGCCCACCTTTTGAGCCTAACCCCATGAATAGTCCCGCCCCGCCTCGGCGAGACTTTTCTATTGACGGCTGCATCGCGGCCTAATCCACGCTCTCTGCGCCGTCATCCGGGCAGTCAATGCACTAGCCCCGGAGACGAAACATGCACATTTCCCCCAATCTGATCAGCCCGGCGCTCACGCTGCTGTACAGGGCCTGGATTCATAGCCTGCGCTTCGACGATGGCGGTGGGCTCAAGCGCATCACAGCGGCTGTGGACTCTGGTCGGCCTGTGATGCTTGCCTTCTGGCACGCAGAACTATTCGCGCTCGCAGGTTTCGGTGTGCGATATTTGCCTGACAGGCTGGCGACAGTGGTCAGCGATAGCAGTGACGGCGAACTTGTTGCCCAGGTCATCACACGCATCGGCTATGGCACTGCCCGCGGCTCCAGCACCCGGGGCGGCCTGAAGGCTCTCATTGGTCTCAAGAAGCACATGGAGCAG
The DNA here is from genome assembly GCA_025350085.1 of Deltaproteobacteria bacterium. GTDB lineage: Bacteria > Desulfobacterota > Desulfovibrionia > Desulfovibrionales > Desulfovibrionaceae > Humidesulfovibrio. The sequence continues at coordinate 3,823 of JANXYI010000017.1, read as the reverse complement.
GGCCGCATCGGAGCCATCACAGTGGACGGTCCGCGCGGCCCGCGCCACAGGGTTAAGGATGGGGCTGTGTACCTGGCCCAACGCACTGGCGCGCTACTCTTTCCCATGCGCTCGATGCCCTTGGGCATGCATGTGTTCGAGCGGTCCTGGGACAGTTTCCAGCTACCCTGGCCCTTTGTCCGCTGCCTGGTGCGCGTCGGCCAGGCCATGGAATTCCAATCTGAAAAGAAGGTTACCCCGGGAATGCTGGCTCGCGAGGGGCTGCGTCTGGAGATGGCCATGCACGACACCTTGCCCTCTGCGGATTAAGGCTTAAGGTCGTCCGGCCCGTTTAAGCGGCCGACAAAAAATAGCCCCAAAGGGGGCTATTTACTTTCATTTTGCGGCTTGTTTCTGGCCGGTCTTAAGTTGGGATGTCAGGAGAATTTTGGCTCGATGTGAGTAGATGATTATGTCCCCCAGGTATGTCCCCAAGAAGGAGCCCCCTGCGGAAACTATCCGCAAGAGGCTGATGTCTTTGGTCGGGATGTGAGGATTTGAACCTATGCGTCCCGAACTCGGAGACCTGCCACAGGGACGACGGACTACGAATCCGTCGCCTGCGCGATGTCTGGTAAAGCAGCGGACTCTTAATCCGGAGGTTCAATTCGAGAAAGGTGAACCATGGGTGTACTTGGAGAGGTGCCTAAATCGTCAGAGGAAGAGGTCAGCCATACGCACGTGCTGTGTGTTGCAAGATATTTGCACACAGACGGCCCTAGAATCGATCCAATGGCGTCGGGTAGAGATAGGTGCCACCTCGGGGCTTGCGAGGCTTTAAAATCACTTTGTGTTGTGACACGCAGTATGATAGAAGTTCTCAAAAAATGTTCGGAAACCTGGAAAATCAGAACTGCCGAGCAGTACGCGCGCGTAAGAGTCATTTTTGAGGGGAAGAGGAGTGGGGGCAGCCTACCGTGGATGGGGGTAACTTTGGGGGTAACAGCGCATCACACCTATCACAAGCTGTAATGTTGCAGTCTGTTACAACAGAAATCGATTCCCCCTCCCCCAGAGTAATGTCAGGGCGTTATGCTGTCCTCGTCGGGCAAGAGTGGCGCCCTATCTTTTCCAGCCCAATCATATCAGCCCCGGAATAGCCCCGGAGCGTTTGTTCCGGCCATGGGGAATTCCGGACAGCTGAAGCGCCCGCCCAGGACGTGCAGTGGGGTGGATAATCGGCCGGGCTGGTCGGCAATAAAAAAGGGCGCATTGCTGCGCCCCTTTCAGGGAAACCGGACACCCGGGCTCGGACCGCTACCGCTGCTCCCTTTCGGGCCTGACGGGGTTCACGGCGAACCCGCCGTCCGGCTTCCCCGGTGCAAAAAATGAAAAATGGCGGAGAGGAGAGGATTTGAACCTCCGGTACCCTTACGGGTACACACACTTTCCAGGCGTGCTCCTTAGGCCGGTCTCGGACACCTCTCCGCAGGGACGTTCGATTAATACGAAACAGCTACGCTGGCAAGGAAAATATGCCGCCCGGACCTAGGGCAGCTTCAGGCTCCCGCGCAGCTCGTCCAGGCTGTCGCTGTGGGCCTTGAGCATGGCCCGGGGCAGGTCGTCGATGATGCGGAAGCTCTGGTCCGGCCGCAGGAAATTGGCCGTGCCCACCTGCACCGCCGCAGCTCCCAGCAGGATGAACTCCAGCGCGTCCTCGGCGCTCACGATGCCGCCGATGCCGATGACCGGGATGCTCACCTTGCGGCAGACCTGGTGCACACAGCGCAGGGCCACGGGCTTGATGGCCGGGCCGGAGAGCCCGCCCAGCACATTGGCCAGGGTGGGCTTGCGCGTGCGGATGTCCACAGCCATGGCGAGCAGGGTGTTGATAAGCGACACCGCGTCGGCCCCGCCTTCCTGGGCCGCCAGGGCGCAGGAGGCGATGTCCGTGACGTTGGGCGAGAGCTTGACGATGACCGGCTTGCCCTTGGCGCGCTTCTTGACCGCCTCGGTGACTTTCCGGATCTGCTTAGGGTCCTGGCCAAAGGCCGCGCCGCCAAGGGTCACGTTGGGGCAGGACACGTTGACCTCCAGGGCGGCCACGCCTTCCTCCCCGGCCAGCACCCCGGCCAGGTCGCCGAACTCCGGCACGGAGCAGGCATACATGTTGGCGATGATGGCTGTCTCGCGCCAGGGCAGAAGCGGCAGCTTGTCGCGCAGAAAGGCCTCCACCCCGGGGTTCTGGATGCCGATGGCGTTGAGCATGCCGCAGGGCGTCTCGGCCACGCGCGGCATGGGGTTGCCCTCCCGGGGCGTAAGCGACAGGCCCTTGACCACGATGCCGCCCAGGCGTTTCAGGTCGCCGAAGCTTGCGAACTCGAGCCCGAAGCCGAAGGTGCCCGAGGCCGTGATGATGGGGTTTTTGAGCACCAGCCCGGCAAATTCCACACGCAGGTCCATCGCGACGCCTCCTAGAGCTGCACGCCGGTTGCGGGAAACACCGGCCCGCGCGCGCAGACCTGCATATGCTTGCCCTCGGCGTCCTTGCACACGCAGCCCAGGCAGGCGCCCACGCCGCAGGCCATGGTCTTCTCCAGCGAGATCTCGGCGCGGATGTCCATTTTGAGCGCGTAGGTCTGCACGGTGTGCAGGAAGGGCGTGGGCCCGCAGGCCAGCACGAGCCCCCCCTCGGCGTATTCGTCCATGACCTCCTCCAGGCGCGCGATGATGCCCGGCAGGTCCTCGGGCGTATGCTCCTGGATGGCCTCGGCGTGCACCAGTTGGGCTAGGCTCTGGTAGGGGTAGAAATCGAGCCCCGTGCGGTGGGCGAAGACCAGGCGCAGGGACTCCGGGGTGCGGTGGCGCTCGACATAGCCGCGGAAGGGCGCGATGCCCATGCCCCCGGCCAGAAGCAGGGTCGGGGTCTCGGGCGGGGCGCTGAAGCCGTTGCCCAGAGGCCCCCAGACCACCACCTCGTCACCTGTCCGCAGCCGGGCCAGGCGGCTGGTGCCCCGGCCCACCACCTGAATGAAAAAGGTAACGCTCTCGGCGTCCACGCGGGAGATGGAGAAGGGCCGCCCCCAGGGCAGCTCCAGGCCCCAGTGCCTGGCCCGCAGCATGGCGAACTGGCCGGGCCGGTAGGACTCCCAGCCGGGATTCTCCAGGGTCAGCTCCACAAAGTCGCTGGGTTCGTCCCAGGTGCCCAGGAAGCGGATCTCCCTGACCTTGACTTCACGGCAATTTCTCTCCACCATCGCGCTTCCTTTGCCCGGCTGGAAATGCCGGGCCCCAACCCACTTTAGAGGTCTTCTTGAACAGCACAGAACTCTTCCGTCCCGAAATCATGGCTCCGGCGGGCGATCGCGCGAGCTTCCTGGCCGCCGTGGCCGCTGGCGCCGATGCCGTATATCTGGGCCTCAAGCACTTCTCCGCGCGCATGCAGGCGAAAAATTTCGGCCTGGGCGAACTGGCCGTACTTACGGACTTTGCCCACGAGCGCGGGGTGCGCGTGTATGTGGCCATGAACGTCCTGCTTAAACCGGACGACGCCCGGGCCGCCGGTGGGCTCATGGAGCGCCTGGCGCGTACGGTCAAGCCCGACGCCCTCATCGTGCAAGACCTCGGGCTCATCAGCCTGGCGCGGGCCGCCGGGTTCACCGGCGAGATCCACATCTCCACCCTGGCCAACGCCACCCACCCGGCGGCTCTGCTTGTGGCCAAAAGCCTGGGCGCCAGCCGCGTGGTGCTCCCGCGCGAGCTCGACCTGGACGAGATCAAGCTCATGGCCGGGGCCTGCCCCGAGGGCCTGGGCCTGGAGCTCTTCGTGCACGGCGCCCTGTGC
>JANXYI010000002.1 GCA_025350085.1 Deltaproteobacteria bacterium | reverse complement strand
TCTCGTGCAGCAGGGCCTCCAGGGCTTCGCGCATGGACGCCACGGTCTGCTTCAGGTGAAGGTTCTCGGCGCTGAGCGCGCTCAGCTCGTCGGCCAGGCCGGACTGTTTGGAAGCGTGGGCCATGGACATCCTGCCGATTGTTTTGTTCTGGCCGGGCTGTGCACGCAGCGAACCCGGCCCACTTGTCGTACAGTAAAGGGCACTTGGCCGCATTTGTCAATGCGCCGTGGCCCGCCCGCCCTGGAATTTCCGGAAAAACGCCCGGGGGGCTGGCGGCCAGGCCCCGGACGCGGCCCGGCATATCCTCCCCATCCACGCGGCATAGGCAAGGAACTGGTTGATCAATGGGCCATTGCCCGTGTATGGTCTAGGGAATAGAGGAACCTGTTCGAGCAGCATGAAGGTACGCGAATGCAGGAGTGGCCCCCCCCCGACAAGCCCACCGCAAAGGCCAGCCTCGCGGAGCTGCGCGCCGAGACGGAGCGCGCGCAACACGAGAAGCGCCGCCTGGACGCCGTGTTTCAGGCCCTGCCGAGCCCCATGGTGCTGCTGGACCCCGAGGGCCGCGTCGCCTCGTTCAACGAGGCCGCCTGCCGCTGGCTGGACCTGGAAGATGCGCAGCCGGAATCCGGCGCCAGGGGCGACCCTGTGCGCTGCGCCTCCTCCATCGGCCGGAGCGTGGAGATCCTGCTGCCCTGGGTGGCCCCGGCCCTGGAGCGCCTGCGCCAGGGCGCGCGCGACGGGCAGAGTGTGCTCACCGAGCGCGGCCAGCCCGAGCGCCTGAGCTTCCTGGACACCCGCATCTTCCCGCTGCTGGGGCCAACGGGCGCCTTTGAAGGCGCGCTGGTGGTCATCCAGGACGTCAGCGCCCTGCGCGACGCCGCCGAGACCCAGGCCCGCACGGCCTCGGAGCTGCGCGGCCAGCTGCGCGAGGCCTCCTGCCTGAACCGCATGGCCGAGGCCCTGGGCCGGCCCGTGGACAGCGTGGAGGAACTGCTCGCGAACACCGCCGCAGCCCTGCCCCAGTGCTGGGGCGCACCGGGCGAGGTCGTGGCGCGCATCACCTTTGACGGCCAGAGCAGCCAGAGCAGCGACCAGAACGTCTGCGGCGAGACCATGGAGGAGCCGCTGAGCGTGCTGGGCCGCAGCCGCGGCACCGTGACCCTGTGCCGGCTCGGCTCGGCGCAGGGCTTCCTCCCCGGCGACGCGCCCCTGCTCTCCAGCATCACGCGGCAGCTGGAGCACGTCCTGGAGACCAGGCTCACCCTGACCCTGCTCGGCCAGTCGGAGAAGCAGTTCCGGGAGTTCTTCAACAGCGCCGCGGACGCCATCTTCATCCACGACCCGGACGGGCGCATCCTGGACGCCAACAAGAACGCGGGCATCTGGCTCAACCTGCCCACCGAGAGCCTGACCGGCACGAACCTTTTGGAGTTCGTGGCGGGGGACGACCGCGAGGCCGCGGCCGCACATTTCGTGAACGCCCTGCGCGGCACGCCGTAGCTGTTCCAGGCCACGCTCACGCGCCACGACGGCTTCGTCATCCCGGCGGAGCTGCTCTGCCAGGACCAGGACTACCAGGGCCAGCCGGTGCTGGTCAGCAGCGGCCGCAACATCGCGGGCCGCCTGCGCGCCCAGGCCGAGATCGAGCACCGCCTGGAGCTGGAGGCCCTGGTCGCGCGGGTCTCCGGCCGGCTCATCAACACCGACGACAAGGGGCTTCCCCGGGCCATGCAGGAGTGCCTGGACGACATCTGCCGCTTCCTGGGCCTGGACCACGCCGGGATCTACCTCAAGGCCCCCCGGGCCAAAAGCTTCACCCTGGCTTTTCAGCGTCACGACAAGGGCCAGTGCGCCGTGACCACGCTGCTCGGGCGCATCGGCAGCCGCAAGCTGCCCTGGCTCACGGAGCGCCTCCTGGCGGGCGAGCGCGTGTTCATCCGCAACGCCGCGCACATGCCCCCGGCCGCGCACAGGGAGCGCGAGCTGCTGACCCGGGCGGGCATCCTCAGCCTCACCGCCATGCCCATGACCGTCAAGGACCGGCTGCTCGGCGTACTCGTCGTGTTCTCGGACCGGCCCCAGGAGAGCGCGAAGCTGGCGGGCTCCCGGCTACTGGACCAGGTGGCCCTGCTCCTCTCCAACGCCATCCTGCGCCGCCGCGCCAGCGCGGCCCTGCGCGAAAGCGAGAGCCTGGCCCACGCCATCCTGGACGCGCTGCCCGCCAACATCTGCGTGCTGGACAAAAAGGGTGTGCTGACCATGGTCAACGGCTCCTGGGGCGCCTTCGGCCCCGAGAGCCTGCCCTTTGACGGGGAACGGGGACGCCTGGACGTGGGCGGCAACTACCTCGAGGCCTGCCGCGCGGACGCGGACAATCCGAACGCCGCCAAGGCCCTCGCCGGCATCCAGAGCGTGCTCGCGGGCAAGACCGCCTCCTTTGTCCTGGAATACCCGGGCCGCCTGGACGGCCTCCAACGCTGGTACCTCATGCAGGTCACGCCCTTTGCCCGGGGCAAGAGCGGCGCCGTGGTCTCGCACCGCGACATCACCGCGCGCACCAGCGCCGTGCTGGAGCTGCGCGAGAGCGAGGAGCGCTTCCGCCTCATCGTGGAGACCGCCCAGGAGGCCGTGGTCAAGATCGACAGCACGGGCCGCATCACCTACGCCAACCCGCGCGCCCAGGCCCTGTTCGGCTACAGCCAGGACGAGCTGCTCACGCGCGCGGTCCAGGACATCCTGGACCCGCTGGACCACGAGCTTTTACAGCAGAAGCTCGAACTCCGCCGCCAGGGCTTTGCCGACCGGTACGAGCTGCGCTTCCGCAACAAGAACGGCCACCTCATCTGGACCATGGTCAGCGCCTCGCCGCTGCGCAACAGCGCCGGGGAGATCACCGGCTCCATCGGCATGATCACGGACATCTCCGACCGCGTGCGCACGGAGATCCGCCTGCGCAGAAACGAGGCCCGGTACCGTTCGCTGGTGGAGTCCATGCACGAGGGGCTGATCATGACCCGGCACGGCGGGGTCATCTCCTACGTCAACGCCCAGTTCTGCGCCATGCTCGGCCGCAAGCGGCACGAGCTCACCGGGCACCAGGCATCGGAATTCGCCGAACAGGGCAGCAAAGAGCGCCTGGCCCAGATGCTCTCCGGCGCGCTTCCCGGCGCGACCCCTGATACGATCCCGGGCACGATCCCGGACGCACATTCCGGGGGCGGCCCGGAGGAGATCCTCTGGGAGCACGTGTCCGGGCGGCACATCTACAGCCTGGTCTCGCCCTCCAGCTTCGCCGACGAGACCGGCAAGATGGCCGGGTTCTTCGCCGTCATCACCGACACCACCGAGCGCAAGGGGCTGGAGAGCCAGCTTTTGCAGTCCCAGAAGCTGGAGGCCATCGGCCAGCTGGCCGCGGGCATCGCACACGAGATCAACACCCCGACCCAGTACGTGGGCAACAACGTGCAGTTCCTGAGGGGCGCCTTTGCGGACATGCTGGACGTGCTTGGGGCCGTGCGCCAGCTCACCCAGGCCGCCAAGACCGCCTGCCCCACCCAGGCCGACATCGCGGCCCTGGAGCAGCTCATGGCCGAGCGCGACATCGAGTTCCTGTCCGCCGAGGTGCCCGGAGCCGTGGCCCAGACGCTGGAAGGCGTGGAGCGCATCAGCACCATCGTGCGCTCGGTGAAGCAGTTCGCCCACCCCGGCGCCGGGCTCATGGCCCCGGCCAACCTGAACGAGTCCATGCAGAGTACGGCCACGGTCTCGCGCAACGAGTGGAAGTATGTGGCCGAGCTCACCCTCGACCTGGACCCGGAGCTGCCGCCGGTGGTCTGCATGATCGGCGAGATCAACCAGGTGGTCCTGAACCTGATCATCAACGCGGCCCACGCCATCGCCGACGCCAAGAAGCTCGACCCCGAACGCGCGGGCCGCATCACCCTCTCCACACGCATGAGCCCGCCCTGGGCCGAGATCCGCGTGGCCGACACCGGCACCGGCATCCCGAAAAGCGCGCAGGACAAGATCTTCAACCCCTTCTTCACCACCAAGGAGGTCGGCCGGGGCACGGGCCAGGGGCTGACCATCTCGCGCAGCATCATGGTCGACAAGCACAAGGGGCAGCTCTTCTTCGAGACCGAGGAAGGCCGCGGCACCACCTTCGTGGTGCGCCTGCCCCTCGAACCGGCCGAATGAATGGACCCGGGGGCGACATGAAACGCAGCATCCTCTTCGTGGACGACGAGCCGAACATCCTGCAGGGGCTCAAGCGCATGCTGCGGCCCATGCGCGAGAGATGGGACATGCACTTTGCCGGAAGCGGCAAGGAGGCCCTTGAGATCATGGCCCGGGTGGACATGGACGCCGTGGTCTCGGACATGCGCATGCCCGGCATGGACGGCCCGGAACTGTTGCGCCGCGTCATGAAGGAGCACCCGGACACCATCCGCTTCGCCCTGTCCGGGTTTTCCGACCAGGATATGGTCAGCCAGAGCATCGCGCCCACGCACCAGTACCTGACCAAGCCCTGCGACGAGGCCCGGCTCATCAAAGCCCTGGACCAGGCCATCAACGCCCGCGACCTGGTGTCCAACAAGGCCGTGCTCCGGAAGATCGCACGCATCGAGAACCTGCCCGTGCTGCCCGAGGCCTACAACCGCATCACCGCGGAGCTGGCCAAGGGCGACCCCTCGCCCAGGTACATCGGCGAGATCGTGGCCCAGGACGTGGGCATGAGCGCCAACATGCTCAAGCTCGTGAACTCGTCCTACTTCGGGCTGCCGCAGCACATCCCCTCGCCCCAGCAGGCGGTGATCATCCTGGGGGTGAACGTCATCCGCTCGGTGCTCTTGTCCCTGCACATCTTCCAGTGTTTCGAAACCCTGCGCCGCCCGGCCTTCTCGCTCCCCCTGCTCTGGGCGCACTGCCTGCGCGCCGGGGCCAT
>JANXYI010000440.1 GCA_025350085.1 Deltaproteobacteria bacterium | reverse complement strand
CAGTCCCTGGGCTTGAAGCTTGACGTCTGGGCCATCTTTTCCCAGAGCGCACGCTCCTCGTCGGTAAGTTCCTTGGGCGTCTGGATCATGATGCGCACCATCTGGTCGCCGCGGCGCCCGGCCGCGCCCAGGCCCTTGCCGCGCACACGCAGGCGGGCCCCGGAGCTGATGCCCGGCGGGATCTTCATCTCCACGGCCCCGTCGAGCGTGGGCACGCGCACGGTGGCGCCCAGCGCCGCCTCCCAGGGGGAGAGGTGCAGGTCCAGGATGACGTTGTCGTCCTTGACCTTGAACTGCGGGTGCGGGGCCAGCCTGATCTTGAGGTACAGGTCCCCGGCCTCGCCGCCGCCCAGGCCCGGGCTGCCCTGGCCGGACAGGCGGATCTTCTGGCCGTCCTTGACGCCGGGCGGGATGTTGACCTTGAGGGTCTTGGTCTGAAGCATTGGCCGTCCGTCAGGGCCATAGGCCTGCTCTTGCAGGCTTAAGGACTGCGGCCCGCCGCTATACGCCTGCTCCAGGCCGATCTCGTAGCTGACCTCGGCGTCCTGGCCGCGCCGGGAGCGCATATGCTGCCCGCCGCCGAACCCGCCGCCGCCAAAGCCGCCGCCGGGGCCGCCGCCGAACCCGCCGCGCCCTCCGCCCTGGGCCCCGCCGAACAGGGTCTCGAAGAAGTCGCTGAAGCCGCCGCCGCCAAAGCCGCCGCCGGGCCCGCCGCCGGTGAACTGGAAGTGCATGTTCTCAAAGCCCGGCGGGGGCTGGAAGTTCTGGCCCTGCTGCCAGTTCGCGCCCAGCTGGTCGTAGAGCTTGCGCTTTTCCGGGTCTTTGAGCACCTCGTTGGCCTCGCCCATCTCCTTGAACTTGGTCTCGGCCTCGGGATTGCCCGGGTTCAGGTCCGGATGATACTTGCGGGCCAGCTTCTTGAAGGCCTTGGAGATCTCGTCCTGGGTGGCGGTGCGCGGCACCCCGAGAATCTTGTAGTAGTCCTTGTATGCAACGCTCATGCGGATGGTGCTCCTTGCGCGCCGGACGTGCGACGCTGTTCCAGAATCCCACAATAACGTGTCGTTTCAACAAGTCAAGGGAGTTCACGATAGTCTGGCGAGAGGTCCGGGCAGGGGCGGGCCGGGGTCGGCCAAAGCCGGGGGGGCGGGCTACTGGAAGGTGAAGTTCTTGCCCAGGCCCTTATACTCGCAGTTGGTGCAGCGCTCGGGCTGCATGAACAGGCGCACCAGGATCATGCCCGTGGCAAAGCCGCCCACGTGGGCCCACCAGGCGATGCCCTGGACAGGGGCGCCCAGCTCCTCGAACAGGCCGGACAGGATCTGGGTCACAAACCAGATGCCCAAAAACAGCCAGGCCGGGATGCGCACGAGGTAGGGGATGATGAAGATGGGGATGAAGGTCAGCACGCGGCCGCGCGGATAGAGCAGGACATACGCGCCCATGACCCCGGCCACGGCCCCGGAGGCGCCGATGATGGGCACGGTGGCCGTCATGTTGAAGAACAGGTGCAGGGCCACGGCGGACAGCCCGCAGAGCAGGTAGAAGCAAAGGAACCGGCCCGGCCCCATGACGTCCTCGATGTTGTCGGCGAAGATCCAGAGCATCCATATGTTCATGATGAGGTGCCACCAGCCGCCGTGCAGGAACATGTAGCTGAAGAAGGGCAGCACGCCCGTGGCCGGGAACCCGGCAAAGGCCGCCCAGTCCGGGAAGGCGTAGCGCGCGGGCACGACCCCGAACAGGTAGTAGACGTGCTCCTGGACGTACGGCTGCAGGGAGCCCAGGAACAGGTGCAGGGCCACGTTGGCGATGATGACCAGGATCACGGCGTAGGGCGTGTGCACGCGCGGGATGTCGTCCTTGAGTGGGATCACGCCTCGTCCTCGTCCTCGTCGGCAGCCAGCAGGCCGTCCTCCCAGGGCAGGTCCACGGGCTCGGCGGCCACGGTGTCCAGCAGACCGGCCAGCCGCGCCTGGAAGCGCCCGGCCCGCTCCTGGCGCAGGGCCTCAAGGCTAGCCAAAAGCTCCCTGGCGCGCTGGTCCAGGGCCTGCAGGTCCGCGTCGTTGTCCACCACGAGGTCGCAGGCCGCCAGCTTGCGCTCCCCAGGCCACTGCCAGGAATCCAGCGTTGCCAGCACCTCCGGGGCCAGGCCCCGGCTCTCGCGCAGGGTGCCCTGGCGCAGCTCCTCGGGGCAGCGCACACCCACCAGGACATCGGTCAGCACATCGGCCAGCTTGTGGGCCTGAGCACCCAGGCCCGATCGCCAGCCAGCCTCCAGAAACAGCGGGATCTCGGCCACGGCCAGCTGCTCGCCCGCGTGGGCGCGCCAGAATTCCGTGAGTTCGTGCTGCACCAGCGGGTGGATCAGCTCCTCCAGCTCGCGGCGCAGGGCGGGCTTGTCCAGGAGCAGGGCCAGCAGGCGCGGC
>JANXYI010000416.1 GCA_025350085.1 Deltaproteobacteria bacterium | reverse complement strand
CTCGATACCCAGGGCTACGTGTCCGAGGCCACGGGCGAGAACATCTTCATCGTCAAGAACGGCGTCATCAAGACCACGCCTTTGACCTCGATCCTGCCGGGCATCACCCGCGACAGCATCATGGTGCTCGCGCGCAAGCTGGGCTTTGAGGTCATCGAGCAGCTGTTCACCCGCGACGAGCTCTACGTGGCCGACGAGGCCTTCTTCTCCGGCACCGCGGCCGAGATCACGCCCATCCGCGAGGTCGACCGCCGCTCAATCGGCACCGGCACGGCCGGGCCAATCGCCCTGAAATTGCAGAAGGAGTACTTCCGCATCGTCAAGGGCGAGAACCCGGACTACGCCTCCTGGCTGCACGAGTACAAGGTCTAGCACCACTGACGCTTATCCCGCCCGGAGGGGGCATCTTCGTTCCCTCCGGGCCTGACCACAGTACAACCAGCGCACAGTAGACCGTATCTTCGACCACACTGTCGACCGCACTTTCGACCGCACCTTTGCCCCGGAGCCCAAGCATGGCCAGCCTCACCGCCAAATACCGGCCCCGCCGCTTCGCCGAAGTCGCGGGCCAGGACGCGGTCAAGGCCATCCTGTCGCGCGCCTCGGCCACGGGCAAGATCGCCCCGGCCTACATGTTCAGCGGCACGCGCGGCGTGGGCAAGACCACCGTCGCCCGCATCTTCGCCAAGGCGCTCAATTGCGAGCACGCCCCCACGGCCGAGCCGTGCAACGTGTGCACCATGTGCAGGCAGGCCACCCAGGGCACGGCCGTGGACATCATCGAGATCGACGCGGCCAGCCACGGCGGCGTGAACGACGTGCGCGCGCTCAAGGAGGACGTGGGCTACGCGCCGCTAGAGGGCCGCTACAAGGTCTTCATCATCGACGAGGCGCATATGCTCTCCACCGCGGCCTTCAACGCGCTGTTGAAGACGTTGGAGGAGCCGCCCAGCCGCGTGACCTTCATCCTGGCCTCCACCGAGGCCCACAAGTTTCCGGCCACCATCCTCTCGCGCTGCCAGCACTACGTGTTCAAGATGCTGCCCCAGGCCGACCTGGCCGCGCACCTTGAGGGCATCCTGACGCGCGAGGGCGTGGAGTACGAGCCCGCCGCGGTGCGCATCATCGCCCGGCGCGGGGCAGGCAGCGTGCGCGACAGCATCTCGCTGCTCGGCCAGGCCCTGGCCTACAGCGCAGGCACGCTGCTTGAGAGCGAGGTGCGCGGCTGCCTCGGCCTGGCCGGCCAGGAGGTCTTCTTCGCCCTCATGGAGGCCATTGCCAGCCGCGACCTGCCGCTTCTGTCGCGCACCCTGCGCCAGGTGCTGGACCAGGGCCTGGACCTGGGCTTCTTCCTGCGCGAGCTGTCCTCCTGCTGGCGCAACATGTTCCTGCTGCGCCAGGCCGGGGAGGCCATCCTGCCTGAACTGGGCCTGCCTGCCGAGGAGGCCGCGGCCTGGCTGGCCTGGTCCGAGCGCTTCACGCCCGCGCACATCCACGCCTGCTGGCAGATGACCCTCGACGGCCAGCAGCGGGTCATCAAGAGCCTGGAACCGGCCCAGTCGCTCGAGCTGCTCCTGCTCAACCTGGCCTGCCTGCCGGACCTGCTGCCGCTCACGGCCCTGGGCGGCCCGCGCACGTCTCCGCCTTCAGGCACAGGGGCCGGTGGGGCGACGTCCGGCAGCGGCCCTTCGGGCTCGACGTCCGGCAGCGGCCCTTCGGGCCCGACATCCACAGGTTTATCCACAGGTCCGTCCACAGATTTGGCCACAGATTTGGCCACGGCTTCGGCCACGGCTTCGGCCACGGTCTTGGCAACGGCTGCACCAACGGCCGCACCAACGCTGTCAGCCACGGCCCCGGCCACGGACTCGTCTGTTTCTCCACAGCCTGAAGCCCTGCCCGCAGCCCAGCCCGTAGCCAATGTCGGCCAGCCGGACGCAGGCGCACCAGCGGCCTCGGTCGGGCCTGTTGCCGGAGCGGACGCGGAAACCCACTCCTGGGAGGGCTTCCTGGCCTTTGTCACCAGCAAGAACGGCAGCGGCATGGTCACGGGCCTGTCTCAGGCGCGCGGCGAGTGGGGCGGGGCGCTCTTGACCCTCACCTGCCACAACGGCACGCACTGCGATCTGCTGGGCCAGGGCGAGAACCGCGCCCGGCTACAGCGCCTGGTGGCCGAGTACTTCGGCCCCGGGGCCGGGTTCGAGCTGACCTTTGAGGAGCGCGAGCCCGTGCGCAGCGTGTCCGAGGTGGGCCGCGAACTGCAGACCCACCCGACTGTTTTGCGCGTGCGCGAGGCCTTTGAGGTTACGAATCCGGCCCAGGTCTCCCTGCGGGAGCGGCACTAGGGCCGAAACGAATGTTCGGTGCGCAACCAGCGCGCCACACCCCCAATACGCCCCAATTCGGAGGACACCCCATGCGTGGAATGCAGGATATGTTGCGCCAGGCCCAGCTGATGCAGAAGAAGCTCGCCGCGGCCCAGGAGGAGCTCAAGACCCGCGAGGTCGAGGCCACCAGCGGCGGCGGCATGGTCACGGTCAAGGCCACCGGCGGCCAGGAGATCCTGTCCATTGTCATCGACAAGAGCGTGGTCGAGGCCGGGGACGTGGAAATGCTCCAGGACCTGGTGCTGGCCGCTGTGCGCGACGCGCTGAAAAAGGCCAAGGCCATGAATGAGGAAGAGATGGGCAAGCTCACCGGGGGCATGAAGATTCCCGGCATGTTCTAAGGATGTCTACTGATCGTCTGCCCGGACCCCTGCGCGAGGTGGCCGAGCATTTGGCGCGGCTGCCGGGCCTGGGCCCGAAGTCTGCCCTGCGCGCGGCCCTGGCCCTGCTCAAGATGCCCCGCGAACAGGCCGCGGCCGTGGGCCAGTCTGTTTTGCACCTGCGCGAGCGCCTGTGCCTGTGCCGAACCTGCGCCAGCCTGGCCGAAGAGGACCCCTGTCCCATCTGCGCCGACGGCTCCCGCGACCGCGGGCAGCTCTGCCTGGTGGCCGAGTGGGACTCGCTGCTGGCGCTCGAAGAGATGAACCTGTTCCGCGGCACGTATCTGGTGCTGGGTGGGCTGCTTTCGCCCCTGGATGGAGTTGGCCCGTCCGGGCTGGAGTTCGACCTCCTGCGCCGGCGGCTTGGCTCGGGCGAGGTGCGCGAACTCATCCTGGCGCTCGGCGCCACGCTGGACGCCGAGAACACGGCCTCGCACGTCAAGAACATCGTGGCCCAGGGCTTCCCGGGCATCACCATCTCGCGCCTGGCCCAGGGCATCCCCATGGGCGCGGAGGTCAAGTACATGGACCGCGATACCCTGCGCCAGTCGCTTCTGCACCGCCAGGCCCTGTAGGGCCTGTCTCAAAATGCGTCTTTTGCCCCCTGGACGTCGTCGTGAGCCGATTTGGGTCCAGGGCTGTACCGCATGAGTACTATCCCTGGCCCCCAATTGACTCTCTCCTCGCCAGGGAACAAAATCCATCATTTTGAAACAGACCCTAGTCCCAGATCGTCAAGGAGCTCCATGCCCGCCACCATCACCGCCGAGGTCCACGCCGTGGTCTACCACAACCCGGACAACGGCTATGCCGTGGTGCGCGTGCGCGCCAAGGACGAGCCCGGCATGATCACCGTGGTCGGCTGCCTGGGCCAGCTCCAGCCCGGCGAGTATCTGGAGATCACGGGCGAGTGGAAGAACCACCCCAAGTTCGGCCGCCAGATGGAGGTGCAGACCTTCAAGCAGACCTATCCGGCCACCGAGCACGGGGTGGTGCGCTTCCTGAAAAGTTCGCTCAAGGGCGTGGGCGAGAAGACGGCCAAGGACCTGGTGGATCGCTTTGGCGTCGGGGTGCTGGACCTGCTCGACAACGACCCGGAAAAGCTCCTGGGCAAGGGAATTACCCGCAAGAAACTGGCGGGCATGGTCGAGTCCTGGGCCGGCCAGCGCGAGGTCAAGAGCCTGATCGTCTTCCTGCACAGCCACGAGGTGCCGCCAACCTACGCCTCGCGCATCTTCAAGATTTTCGGCGCCCAGAGCGAGGCCAAGCTGCGCGAGAACCCCTATGAGCTGGCCTACCTCATCCGGGGCATCGGCTTCCGCACCGCGGATACCATGGCCATGAAGCTCGGCTTTGCCGAGGACTCGCCCCAGCGCCTCGAGGCGGCCATCGGCTACGTGCTGGTGAGCCAGAGCGAGCGCGGCGGGCACATGTTCTGCCCCAAGGAGCAGCTGCTGCACGAGGCGGCCAAGCTGCTCGACGTGCACGACTATGAGCGCCTGGAGGACGGCCTGGCAGCGCTGGCCGGGCGCAAGCGCGTGCACATCGAGGACCTGCCGGAGCAGAACATCGAGCAGGCCGTGTTCCTCATGGCCTCCTACCGGGCCGAGCGCGAGATCAGCCAGCGCCTGTTCGGGCTCATGCACCACCCCTCGCCCGTGTCCGAGGCCAAGGTGCGCCAGGCCCTGCCGACCATCGAGGGCAGCCTCGGCTTCACGCTTTCTGACGAGCAGCGCCGCGCTGTGCTGAACGCCTGCGTGCACAAGGTCTTCATCATCACCGGCGGGCCGGGCACGGGCAAGACCACCATCACCCGGGCCATCGTGGCCGCACTTTCCGAGCTCAAGCTCACTGTGCGCCTGGCCGCGCCCACGGGCCGGGCGGCCAAGCGCCTCAGCGAGGCCACGGGCGCGGGCGCCCAGACCCTGCACCGGCTGCTGCAGTACTCCCCGGAGCACGGCTTCTACCACTGCGAGGACCAGAAGCTGGCCGCCGAGGTGCTGCTGGTGGACGAGGTGTCCATGCTCGACGCCCAGCTCTTCCTGGCCGTGCTGCGGGCCCTGCCCGTCACCTGCCGGCTCATTCTGGTGGGCGACGTGAACCAGCTGCCGAGCGTGGGTGCGGGCAATGTTTTGGCCGACCTGCTGGAAAGCGGCGAGGTGCCCTCGGCCGTGCTCACGCACATCTTCCGCCAGGCCCAGGAAAGCTCCATCGTGGTCAACGCCCACCGCTTCAACGCCGGGCTGCAGCCCATCCCGAGCCCCAAGCAGCCGCCCGAGGCCGACTTCTTCTGGATGCCCCAGGAGGACCCGGCCAAGGTCCAGGAGCGCATCCTGGAGATGGTCTGCGAGCGCATCCCCGAGCGCTACGGCCTGGACCCCCTGCGCGACATCCAGGTGCTGACCCCCATGCACAAGGGCGACGTGGGCACCAGTACGCTGAACCACCTGCTGCAGGAGCGCCTGAACCCCAAACGCGGGCCCGAGCTCAAGCGCGGCTATGCGACCTTCCGCAAGGGCGACCGCGTGCTCCAGCTCAAGAACAACTACGACAAGGAAGTCTTCAACGGCGACCTGGGCTGGGTGTTCGAGGTGGACCCGGCCGAGGGCGCGCTGGTGGTGGACTTTGACGGCAATCTGGTGGCCTTTGATTCCACGGAGCTCGACGAGCTGACCCTGGCCTATGCCGTGAGCGTGCACAAGTCCCAGGGCTGCGAGTACCCGGCCATCGTGGTGCCGGTGGTCACGCAGCACTACCTGCTGCTCCAGCGCAACCTGCTGTACACGGCGCTGACGCGCGCCCGGCGGCTGGCCGTGTTCATCGGCTCGGACAAGGCCCTGACCATGGGCCTGCGCAACGTCACCTCAGGCAACCGCATGACGCACCTGCGCCACCGCATCCGCTCGGTCTTTGCCGGGAACATCTTCAGCTGACGGCTGCGCCGGTTGATCGGCCGAGCTCATTTTTCTGACCCACCCCATTTTCTTCCTGCCCCGTCTTCCCATTCTCCTGAAAACTGCGTAAGGTCCACTAATGGAGCCTTCGCCGTTCTGGGCTCCATAACCATGCAGCCACAAGGAGACCCCCCATGCTGAGCAAGAAGATGGAAAAGGCCTTCAACGACCAGATCAAGTGGGAGTTCTACTCCGCTTATCTGTACCTGTCCCTGGCCTCGTACTTCCAGGGCCTGGGCCTGCCCGGCTTCGCCAACTGGATGAACGTCCAGTTCCAGGAGGAGCAGTTCCACGCCATGAAGATGTTCAACTACGTGCTCGAAAAGGGCGGCAAGATGCAGCTCCAGGCCCTTGACGCCCCGCCGCACGCCTGGAAAACGCCGCTCGCGTCCTTTGAGTTCGCCCTGAACCATGAGTACCACGTCACCAAGCGCATAGGCGACCTCATGGACCTGGCCCAAAAGGAAAAGGACCACGCCTCGGCCATCTTCCTGCAGTGGTTCGTCAGCGAGCAGGTGGAGGAGGAAGCCAACTTCGGCGACACCGTGAACAAGCTCAAGCTCGTGGGCGACGGCGGCGGGCTGTTCCTGCTCGACCGCGAGCTGGCCGCGCGCGTGTTCGTTCCGCCCCCGGCCGCGGCCTAGGATGCTGCCTAAGATGCGGCGCAGGGCAGGCAGCGGCGGGGATTCCCGATTCCATTCCCGTAGTTCCATAAGCGAGGCAGGCTAACCATGCCGGACAGCAGCATCGTCATTCTCGTCGGCGGCGAGGCCGGGCAGGGCCTGGTCACCATCGGCCAGCTCATGGCCAAGGCCCTCGTGCGCGCGGGCTACGAGGTGGTGGTCAGCCAGGACTACCAGTCGCGCATCCGCGGCGGGCACAACACCTTTGTCATCCGCACGGGCCTGGATGTGTTCCACGCGCCCTGCGACAAGGTCGACATCCTGGTGGCGCTCAACGCCGAGACCGTGGCCCGGCACAAGGGCCAGCTCACGCCAAGCGGCCTCGTGGTCGCGGACGTGGACATAGACACGACAGGCTTGAATGCCCTGCGCGTACCCTTCCGCACACTCGCGCCCAAGGTGGTCCAGGACAACGTCGTGGCCCTCGGCGTGCTCGGTCAGACCCTGTGCAAGGACATCGGGCTTTTGGAACAGCTGCTGCGCGAGCAGTTCGCCAAGAAGGGCCAGGAGGTCATCGACCAGAACCTGGCCGTGCTGCGCGCTGCCTACGCCTGGGTCAAGACCCAGGACCACGGCTTCGCCTGCCTGCCGAGCGCGCCAGCGTACCCGGCCGAGCGGCTCATGCTCACGGGCAACGAGGCCATTGCCCTGGGCGCGCTGGCCGCGGGCTGCAACTTCTGCTCCTTCTACCCCATGACCCCGGGCTCCTCCGTGGCCCTGACCCTGGCCGAGCACGCGAAGTTCATGGGCACCGTGGTGGAGCAGGCCGAGGACGAGATCGCGGCCGCGAACATGGCCATCGGCGCGGCCAGCGCTGGCGGCCGGGCCCTGGTGCCCACCGCGGGCGGCGGCTTTGCGCTCATGTGCGAGGCCGTGAGCCTGGCCGGGATGCTGGAGACCCCGGTGGTCTTTGTGGTGGCCATGCGCCCTGGCCCGGCCACGGGCCTGCCCACGCGCACGGAGCAGGCCGACCTGAATCTGGTGCTCCACGCCGGGCATGGCGAGTTCCCGCGCGCCGTGTTCGCGCCGGGCAGCATCGCAGAGTGTTTCAGCCTCACGCACCGGGCCTTTGCCATGGCCGAGAAGTACCAGTCCCCGGTGTTCATCCTGACCGACCAGTACCTGGCCGACTCCCTCCAGAACGCCGGGCCCTTCAACACCGACGGGTTGCCGGAGATCCCCGGCCCGCTGCTTGAGCCTGCAAATCCGGCGACCTACAAGCGCTTCGCCCTGACTGCGGACGGCATCTCGCCGCGCGTGATCCCGGGCTTCAGCACTGCGCTGGTCGTCTCAGACAGCGACGAGCACACCGAGGACGGCAAGCTCACCGAGGACCTCGCCGTGCGCGTGCAGATGGTCGACAAGCGCCTGGCCAAGGGCCAAGGCCTGGCCGCCGAGGCCGTGCCGCCCAGCCTGTTCGGCGAGGAGGGCCCAAACGGCTCAAAGGATGTCGACCTGCTGCTGGTCTGCTGGGGCTCGACGCTCGGCGCGGCCCTGGAGGCCCGGGAGCGGCTTGCGGAGCAGGGTCGAAGCGCAGCCGTGCTGCACTTTGGCCAGGTCTGGCCGCTGGTGGAGGGCCAGTTCCTGCCGCGCTTGACCGCCGCGAAGCGGACGGTGTGCGTGGAGGGCAATGCCACCGGGCAGCTGGCCCGGCTCATCCGCCAGGAGACCGGGTTCCGGTTCCGGGGCCAGGTGCTGCGCTACGACGGCCTGCCCATCACCGCCGCCTACATCTTGCGCGGCCTGGAAAGCATCCTGTAGTGCAAGGAGCGTCGCATATGGTCACAGCGGAAGACTACGGAACCTTTGACACCGCCTGGTGCCCGGGCTGCGGCAACCACAGCCTGCTCGCAGCCATGAAGCAGGCCCTTTCCGGCCTGGGCCTGGCCCCGCACCAGGTGCTCATGGTCACGGGCATCGGCCAGGCGGCCAAGGCGCCCCTGTACATGAACTGCAACATGCTTACCGGGCTGCACGGCCGCTCCCTGCCCGCAGCCACCGGCGCCCGGCTGGCCAATCCGGAGCTCACGATCATCGCCGAGAGCGGCGACGGCTGCAACTACGGCGAGGGCGGCAACCACTTCCTGGCGGCCATCCGGCGCAACGTGGACCTGACGCTGGTGGCGCACGACAACGGCATCTACGGCCTGACCAAGGGCCAAGCGAGCCCGACCACGGGCAAGGGCCAGGTGACCAAGGCCCAGCCCTTTGGCCAGCCGTCCGAGCCCTTCAACCCCGTGGCCGTGGCTGTGGCCATGGGCGCCGGGTTCGTGGCGCGCGGCTTCACCGGCGAGCCCGAGCACTTGGCCGGGCTCATCCAGCAGGCCTTCAGGCACAAGGGCTTCTCGCTGGTGGACGTGTTCCAGCCCTGCGTGACCTTCAACCACGTGAACACCTTTGCCTGGTATAAGCAGCGCTGCTACAAGCTCGGGCCGGAGCACGACCCGAGGAGCCGGGACCAGGCCCTGGCAAAGGCCCTGGAGTTCGGGGAGCGCATCCCCATCGGCGTGCTGTATGCGAATGACCGCCCGGCCTTTGGCGCGGACCTGCCGACGCTGAAGCTTGGCCCCCTGGCCCTGCGCCAGCCGGATTTCGAGGCCCTGCGCGGGGTCATGCGCTCCTACCTGTAGGACCCTGCCCACCCCGGAAAGACGAGGGGCGCCTGTGCGCCCCTTTTTCGTGCCCTTGGCCTTAAGCTGCGGTGCCCGGCCCGGGGCAGGCCAGGGGGCTGCCTTCCGGCTTCTGCTCGCTGCCCAGCGGCTGCCTGCGGTCCCAGGCGTAGACATTGCCCGGCTGGGACTTGGCGTACTTCTTCACGTAGGCGGCGCGCTCGCCGATCTCCAGCAAAGTGCACGGCCCGGCGATCTCCATGATGCCGATGCTTACGGACACGAGCGGATAGGTGTGCTCAACGCCGTCGCGGCCCGTGGCCAGCACCGAACCGCGCTTGCGGTCCTCCAGGCAATAGCAGCCCCGGATGGTGCGCTTGAAGCAGCGTGTGGTCGATTGGCAGATGCGTTCCACGTGCTCCGGCCTGCACATGAGCACGAAGTCGTCCCCGCCGATGTGGAAAAGCCTGGCCTGGGCGTCGCCATGGCGGCGTACGCTGTGGTCCAGCAGGTCGGCGGCGAGCTTGATGACCCGGTCGCCGTTCTTGAAGCCGTAGGTGTCGTTGTAGACCTTGAAGTTGTCCAGGTCGGCGTAGGCGATGGAGAAGCGCTTTCCGGCCGCCACGGC
>JANXYI010000343.1 GCA_025350085.1 Deltaproteobacteria bacterium | reverse complement strand
GTTCCTCCTGGGCCAGCCCTTTCGGCGTACTGGGGGGGTCTGGGGGGCCTCAGGCCCCCCGGCAAACTCCCTGCTACTTCTTCGCGGCGTAGCGCTCGATCTGGGCCTTGTAGCCCTGCACGCCGTCGGCGATGCCCCGGGCCAGGATCTTCAGGTAGGCGTCGCCGGAGAGGCGCGCGGCCTCGGTCTTGTTGGTGATGTACCCGATCTCGATGAGCGCCGAGGGCATCTTCGCGCCCATGAGCACATAGAACGGGGCCTCGCGGTTGCCGTGGTCGGCCACGGTCCACTTGCGGCGGATGCTGGCCAGCCCCGTCTTGTGCACTCCGCGCGCCAGGTCCAGGCTCTCCTTGATCTTGCTGGTGAGCATGAGGTCGGTCAGAATCATCTGCAGGTCACTGATGTTCTTGTCGGACACCGAATTTTCGCGCGCGGCCACGCGCACGGCGTCCGGGGTGCGCGCCAGGTTCAAGCTGTAGGTCTCCAGCCCGCTCATGCCGGGGTCGGTGTGGGCGTTGCAGTGGACCGAGAGGAACAGGTCGGCCTTTTTGGCGTTGGACAGGGCCGTGCGCTCCTCCAGCGCCAGGAAGACGTCGGTGGTGCGCGTGTAGACGACGTTGAAGCCGCGTTCCTTGAACACCTGTCCCAGGATGAGCGCCATGCGCAGGTTCACGTCTTTTTCCACCAGGCCGCAGCCCTGGGCGCCGGGGTCCTTGCCGCCGTGGCCCGCGTCGATCATGATGGTGCGCACCGAGAGCCCGAGCTGCTCCACCAGGTCGGCCACGTGGCGCCTGCGGCTGCCCGTGGGCTGGGCAAAGGCGGGTTCGGGCTCGGCCTTGGCCGGTTCCCGGACCGTGTCCTTGGTCGGCTCCTTGGGCGCGTCCTTTATGGCCGGGCCGGAGGTAGCGTCGATGACCAGCCGGAAGGGGTTGTCCAGGGCCTGGACCTTGTAGTCCTTGAGCTCCGTGAAGTCGAAGACCACGCGTACGGTGTCGGCGTCGCGCTGCCCGGCGCGGACGGTCTTCAGGATGCCGCCGGTCAGGTGCGTGTCCTCCTGCACGCTCGCCCCAAGCCGCGTCTGGAGCAGGTCCACGTACAGCCGGTTGTGCCCGCCGCGCCCGCCCGCCGGTTCCAGCAGCTGGTACTTGTAGCGCACGCCCTGGTCCAGATCGAGGACCACGCGCGTGGATGCTCCGGTGTTCTTGGGGCGGATATCGAGCAGCAGAGCCTTGTCGCCTGCGCGGGGCCGCACGGGCTCTGGTTCGGCCGCGGGCTCGGATTTTTTGTTCTGCACGCTGGCCTGGGCAGCTGCCTGGGGTGTGGGGCAGGCCCTGGCCGCCTGGCGCGCCAGGCTGCGGGCCTGGACCGCCAGGGGCGAGCGCGGATGGGCGCGCACGAGGGCCTGGAAGTCGGCAGCCGCGCCCTCGGGGTTGCCCAGGCGCGTCAGCCGGATCTGGCCGCGGTGCAGGAGTGCGTCCGGCGCCAGGAGGTTCTTGGGGAAGCGCTCCAGGTAGTCGCCAAAGGTCTCGGCGGCCTTGAACCAGTCGGCCTTGAGCGCGCTCTTGCGGGCGATCTCCTCCTGGACCCGGGCCAGGAAAAAGGTGCCCTTGGCCCCGTTCAGGCTCTCCGGCCGGACGCTTCTCGCCTGCTCCAGCTGGGCCTCCAGCTTGCGCAGGTCGGGCACGGTGAAGGTCTTGCGGGCCAGCAGGGTCTGGAAGCGGCGCACCGGTGCGTCGGCCGGGGCTTCAACAGCAGGGGAGGGTTGGGCGGCTTTGGCAGGAGATTTGGCGGCCGGAACAGCCGGGCCGGTCTTGGCCTGGGCATCCGGCGCGCAGGGCAGCAGTGCCAGCGCCGCCAGCGCAAGCGCCAGCGTCCACACGGACAACCGGACATGGCGCGACGCGCAAGGCTTCCCAGACTGCGGCATGGTCCCCCGGCCCGGCTTGTCTGCGCTCTCTGGCAACGCTCCTCCGGGCAGGGGCATCCTTGCTTAGATTCCAAAAAATGTCTAGAGCGCCGCCCGCAGCCGTCTGGACCGCGTCTGTGTGTTGACCCCGGCGGCCCGGGGCGCTACCACGCCCCCATGCGCATCCCTGAACTGCTGCTGCCTGCGGGCGACCTGGAGTCCCTGGCCACGGCCCTCTTGTACGGGGCCGATGCCGTGTACCTGGGCGCGGACGGCCCGAACCTGCGCGCCCGGGCAGCCGGGTTCGCCGGGGAGGGCCTGAACGAAGCTGCGGCCCTGGCCCACGCGGCCGGGGTCAAAGTCTACGTCTGCGTCAATGCCACCCCGCGCCAGCAGGACCTGCCCCTCGTGCGCCAGGGGCTTGACCAGGCCGTGGAGGCAAAAGCCGACGGGCTGATCATTGCCGACCCGGGCGTGGCCCGCCTGGCCGTCCGCCATGCCCCGAACCTGCCCATCCACGTGAGCACCCAGGCCAACACCAGAAACGCCGAGGCGCTTGCCTTCTGGCGCGACTTCGGGGCCACGCGCGCCAATCTGGCCCGGGAGTGCGCCGCGCGTGAGGTGGCCTCCCTGTGCGCCGAGCGCGACCGCGCGCTGCCCGGCTTCGAGCTGGAGGTCTTTGCCCACGGCGCGCAGTGCATGGCCTTCTCGGGCCGCTGCCAGCTCTCGGTGCACATGACCGGCCGCGCGGTAAACGAGCCCGGCCGCACGGCCTGCCTGGGCGCCTGCGCCCACCCCTGCCGCTACGAGTACCGGCGCCGCTCCGTGCTGGAGGAGCGCAAGCGCGAGGGCGCGGACGCCTGGGAGGTGCTGGAGCAGTGGACGGACGCGCCGGGCGCCCCTGGCAACGAGGACTGGACCCAGTTCTTTGCCCCGCAGGACCTGTGCCTGCTCTGGCACGCCAAATGGCTGGCGCGGCTGGGGGTGGATGCACTGAAAATCGAAGGCCGCACCCGCAGCTCGGCCTACCTGGCCGTGGTGGCCGATGCCTGGCGCTTTGCCCTGGATTCGCTCGCAGCCGGAGCCTTCAACCCGCGCGCGGCCCTGACCGAACTGCGCCACGCGGCCACGCGGCCGCTCACCAGCGGGCTCTTCGGAGCCGACCCGCAGCGGAGCATCCCAGGCCTGGACCCACGTGCGCCTCGCCGCATGCCGCTTTTGCGCGTGCTGGCCGCGTCCGAGAACATATCCAGCGGCCCGGCCTGGGACGTGGAGCTGAAAGGCACCTTTGACCCGGCGCGGCCCGAGGGCCTGACCTTGGTCCTGCCCGGGCTCCTGCGGCCAGTGCTGGGGCCTTCCGAGTTCCGCCTGGAGCGGCCCGACGGGCTGCCGCTCACCGCCGCGCATCCGGGCCAGCGCGCCGTGCTCTTTGCCGCGCATCCCGGCCTGCGTCCCGGGGTTTTTGCGCGGTAGCCGGCCCCCCTTGGCAACGGGCCTGGGCATGATGTAGGGTCAACGCAAATGGAGGGATGTATGGCTGGTACCGTGACCATCAATGAAGACGAATGCATCGGCTGCGAAACCTGCTGCGAGCTCGTGCCCGGCGTGTTCCAGTTCGACGCCGATTCCGGCAAGGCCAAGGTCGTCAACCCCACCGGAGCCCCGGACGACGAGATCCAGGGCGCCATCGACGCCTGCCCGGTCTCCTGCATTTCCTGGGAATAGGACCGGAGGTCGGGCCGCGCCCCGCAACGGAAGCCCAGTAGGGGACCATGAAGCCCCGAAGGGGACGAAGGGGGCTAGCGGTCGGCCTCGGCCAGGCGCGCCAGGCCCTCGGGGTCCAGGATGCGCACACGGCTGCCCAGCACCTCGATGAGGCCCTGCTCGGAGAGTTTCTTGATGGCCCGGGACAAGGTCTCCGGGATCGTTCCCAGGTAGGATGCGATCTGGCCCTTGGGCAGGTCCAGCGTCAGCTCGTCGCGGCCCTGGGCCGAACGCAGCAGCAGCAGATAGCCCGCCAGGCGCTCCGGCACCTCCTTCAGGCTCAGCTGGGCGATCTGCCCCACAAAGGCGCGCAGCCGCGCGGAGAGCAGGGCCATGACGCCCAGGGCCAGCTCCGGATCACGGCGCAGCAGCTCCACAAAGCCCTTGCGCGGGATGGACAAAAGCTCGCTGTCCTCCAGGGCCTGGGCGCTGGCCGGATAGGTCTTGCCTTCGAACACCGGCACCTCGGCAAAGGCCTCGCCTCCGGTAAAGACATGCAGGACCTGCTCCTTGCCCGAGAGCGAGGCGCGGAACACGCGCACTTTCCCCGAAACCACGGCAAAGAGATGTGTGCCCGGCTGCCCAGCCTCAAAAAGCGTCTCCCCGGCCTTGCAGCGCCTCAGCTGGGCGATCCCGGCCAGACTTTGGAGCTGCGCCTGGGGCAATCCCTCAAAGAGCTTGATGCCGCCCAAAGCCGCGAGCTTGTCCGTGTCCATTGAACCTCCGGTTGCCGTTGTTGCAGGGCCTTGACTTTAGTCATGGAACGCAGACATGGCAACTGCCAGGATGTGTGGGCTGGCAAGGCCGCTGGGTGCTCTGCCCCTGGACCCCAGCAGGGGCTCTGCCCCTGCACCCAGCCAAACGAGGGGGTCCGGGGGGAATCATTCCCCCCGGCCGCCGGAGGCTATTCCTGTCCACACAACAGGCGAGACGCACATGACCACACCGTTGATGCTTTTTCTGGCCGTGCTGGGCCATGTGCTGCTGGCGGCGCATGCCCTGCGCCAGGGCGAATGGGGCCTGGCTGCCGCGCTCGCGGCCCTGCCGCTGCTGCTTTTGACCCGGCTGGGCGCGGCGCGGCTGGTGTCAGGGCTGGTGCTCGTGCTGGGCGCGCTGGTGTGGGTGCAGGCGGGCCTCAGCTTCGTCGGGATGCGCCTGGCCCTGGGCCAGGACTGGCTGCGTCTGGCGCTGATACTGGCCGCGGTCATGCTGGCCAGCCTGGGCGCGGGCCTGTGGCTGCTGGGCCGCCGCGCGCAGGAACTCTTTCACCGCAACCGCGCAGTTGAGCTGCCCCAGACCGCGGCCTTTGCCCTAGCCGCAGGGCTGCTCATCACTGCCCGGGCCAAGGCCAGCGTGCCCGTGCTTCTGGCCGACCGCTTCCTTCCCGGTTCTGGCTGGCTGGAGATTTTGGCCCTGGCGCTGTATGCGGCCTGGCTGGCCGGGGCGTTCATGGCCCCCCCCCGGCACCGCGAGCTCCGGCCGCGCGTCTGGGCGCTGTTCTCGGCGGTGTTCTTCGGCCAGTTGGTGCTGGGACTGCTGGGCCTGCAGGACCTGCTCATGACCGGACGGCTGCACCTGCCCGTGCCCGCGCTCATCGCGGCCGGGCCGCTGTTCCGGGGCAGCGGGCTGTTCATGGCGATTCTCTTCAGCGCCACGGTGCTCTTCGTGGGCCCGGCCTGGTGCAGCCACCTGTGCTACATCGGGGCCTGGGACGACGCCTGCTCGCGTCTGGGGCCAAAAGTGCCCAGGCCCGTGTCCCCGCGCTGGACACTCTGGGGGCGGTTCACGGCGCTGGTTTTGACCTGCGGCGGGGCGCTGGCCTTGCGGCTCCTGGGCGTGGACGGCCTGACCGCGGCCTGGCTGGCGGCCGGGTTCGGCCTCGTCGGCGTGGGCGTGATGCTTGTGGTTTCGCGGCGGCTGGGCGTCATGGCCCACTGCACCGCCTTCTGCCCCATCGGGCTGATCGGCAA
This sequence comes from Deltaproteobacteria bacterium, assembly GCA_025350085.1. GTDB lineage: Bacteria > Desulfobacterota > Desulfovibrionia > Desulfovibrionales > Desulfovibrionaceae > Humidesulfovibrio. The sequence goes on along the minus strand of JANXYI010000343.1, from coordinate 316 downwards.
CGTGCTCGGGCGACTCATCCCCTGGCGCGTACGCATCGACCGCGCCCTGTGCACACGTTGCGGCACCTGCGCCCGGGCCTGCCGCTACTCGGCGTTGTCGGACCAGGACATCGAGGCCGGAAAACCCGCGCTGCCCTGCACCCTCTGCGGCGACTGCGTGGGCGCTTGCCCGCACGAGGCCATGCACTACCGCTTTCCGGGCCTGGCTAATGCCACGGCCCGGGCCGTGTTCCTGACCCTCATCGCCGCACTTTCGGCCGCGTTCCTCGGCGTGGCGCGGATCTAAGGACAGGCAGGGGCGCGGCCCCTGCACCCC
>JANXYI010000296.1 GCA_025350085.1 Deltaproteobacteria bacterium | reverse complement strand
GCCAGCAGACCCGGAGCAGACGCCCCGGCACATGGCTGGCGGGCGGGGCGCTGGCCCTGCTGCCCTTGGCCGTCCTCGGCCTGGCGCTCGGCCTGCGGTTCAACCTGGCCCTGCTCCCGCTGGTGCCCCTGGCCCTGGTGGCCCTGAAGGCGGGCCGGAACCAGGGCTATGTCCTGGCCATGGTGTCTGCCGCGCTCATGGCCTGGGTCGGCCTTGCGGCCGCCGCCGCCCCTGCCGCGCCCCTGGAGGCCGCCTGGAACGCCGCGACCCTGGCCGCCCTGTTCCTCGGCTTCGTCTTCCTGCTCACCCAGCTCAGCGCGCGCCTGGTCCGGGAGCAGCTGGCGCGCCAGGTGGACGAGCTGACCGGGCTCATGGCGCCCGGCCCCTTCCAGGAGCATCTGGCCACGGAGATCGAACGCAGCCGCCGCTTCAAACACGCCTTTTCCGTGGTCGGCGTGGGCTGCGACAACCTGAGGCTCGTCGGAGCCAGGCTCGGGCGCTCGGCCCAGGACAGCCTCCTGCGGCTCATGGCCGAGTACCTGCGCGCCACCTTCCGGGCCACGGACTTGATCGCCCGGCTGGACGAGGAGGAGTTCGTCATCCTGCTCACCAACACCGACGACCCGTCGGCCATCCTGGCCATGGAGAAGCTGCGCGCCCGGCTGAACGAGGGCATCACCCAACACTATCCGGAAGTCACCTTCAGCATCGGCATCGTCAGCTTCGCCAACTGCTCCTATTCGGCCCGGCAGGTGCTGGACATGGTCGACATGGCCCGCTCCGAGGCCCGGGACGGAGGCGGCCCGGCCGCTCAACCCGCTCCGGCCACGGCCTAGCCCTTTCCCCGGCCCTGGCCCAGCCAACCGCCGGACCTTCCCGCGCCTGTAAATACACGGCCGCCAGGGTTGCCCCGGGCGGCCGTCTTCATTCTCGCGCAAAGTGGCTGCCGAGATGTCCGGAATCAGCTGGCCGGGGCCGTGTTCAGCGCCTCCCGGCGCCGCTCGTCCTCGTCGGCCTGCTGGATCCTCACCTGGAACAGGACGCACCAGCGCTCGGCCTGGGTCCGGGCCTGGAGGTATTCCTGGCTGGAGCGGGACAGACCGCGGCCGCGCCGGAGAAAATACAGCGCAAAGACCGGTGTCCGGGGGGCGGCCACGGCCAGGGTCAGGCGCAGGTTGTGGGCCAGGTCCCCAGTCGGCAGGGCCTCCTGCCCCCCGGCCTCGGCCTCGCGGCTTGCGTCCGCGCTGGACAGGCACTGGTCCAGGACCTCGATGGTCAGCCCGCGGCTGCCGGAGAGGCGTGTGGCCGTGACCAGCCGGTCGTCCTCGTCCAGGCGGACAGACAGGATGTCCTCGAATTTCAGGATCTGCTGGTTCAGGTCGGCCTGGACCAGCAGGATCTGGCCGCTCTTCTTGTCCGCGGCCATGGCCGCGCTTCCGTCATCGGCCAGGAAGAAGTCCGGGGAAAAAAGGTTGACCGCGTCCCGCAGGGCGCGTCTGGCCCGGCTCTTTTTGACCAGGCCCCGGCTGGCCATCCAGCCGGCCAGGCCCGCCAGGGCCGCTCCGGCCAAGGGCAATATCGCGTTCATGGCGTCTCCTCCTGGTCTAAAAAACGCGGTCGGTGTCCGGGGCTTAGCGCAACCGCCTGACGGTTCGCCAGGCTTCCAAGGCCCTTGGAAGGCTACGCAACAACCTATGCCTGATTCCTGGCGGGCGTCAACCGCTCCGGTCCGGCAGCCCTTTGGTCCAGGTTGCGGGTACGGGGCAGTGCGGGGGTGCCAGGGATCCTGGACTTGCAAAGCCCGTTCGAGAGGGCGTAGAAGGGAGCCAGGAGCGGCCCGCTTTCGTCACTGTTTGCCGGGCCGGAAGGGGTGGGGTAGGCCTGCCCCTTTTTCGTTGTTTCACGGACGCCCGCTGCTGCACTTTCAGCGAACAGCTTTGCGAACAAAGAAAAGGCACCTGCGGGTTTGTCCTGCACGTGCCTGTTTTCTTTGGTGGAGACGAGGGGGATTGAACCCCTGGCCTATGCGTTGCGAACGCATCGCTCTCCCAGCTGAGCTACGTCCCCATGGGCGCCCCGGTGACCGGCGCGGACAAGTCGTTTAGCGCGTTTCAAAGCAGCGGACAAGACTTTTTTGCGGCGGCTCACGGCGCGGGCGGAGGTCCCGGCAGCCGCAGCAGCAGGTAGGG
>JANXYI010000091.1 GCA_025350085.1 Deltaproteobacteria bacterium | reverse complement strand
CTGGCCGCTCAGGGCCGCGGCCACGGACTGCAGCGCGGCGTCGATCTTGCCCTTGTCCGGCGAGGACATGGCGTAGAGCAAAACAAAGGTGGCGAACATGAGCATGATCATGTCCGCGAAGGTGAACAGCCACTCCAGGCTGACCTCCTCGTCGGGCTCCTCGATGATCAGGTCTTCGGATTCTTCCTGGCTCATGGCCTACTTCCTATCCTTGGGCGGCAGGTAGGACGAGAGTTTCTCGTACACCAGGGTGGGGTTGTTGTTCGTGAGAATGGACTTGGCGCCCTCGAAGATGACCTCCAGCGAAAGCTGCTCCTGGAGCGTCCGGGCCTGCAGTTTGGCGCCCATGGGCAGGAAGATCATGGTCGAGAAGACCGAACCGTACAGGGTGGTCAGAAGGGCCATGGCCATGGCCGGGCCGATGCTCTCGGGGCTGCTCAGGTGCGAGAGCATCTCCACCAGGCCGATGAGCGTACCCATCATACCATAGGCCGGGGTCAGGCCGCCCAGGCGCTTGAACACGTCGTGGGCCACCTTGTGCCGGCGTTTCATGGAGTTGATCTCAATGGTCAGGGTGCTGCGGATGAGCTGCGGATCGGCGTTGTCCGCGATGAGCTGGCAGGCTTTTTTCAGCACCGCGTTCTCGGTCTTGACGTGCTCGAGCGCCACGATGCCCTCGCGGCGGCTGATCTCGGCGATCTTGACCATGGTGCTCACCACCTCGCGCACATGCACCTTGCGCGAGGCAAAGACCTTGAACGCGGCGCTTATGGACTGGATGATCTCCTCGAAGGGAAAAGCCACGAAGATGGAGGCCACGGAACCTCCGAGCACGATCATCAGGGCAAAGGGGTCCCAGTACATGGCCATGTTGCCGGAGGAATGGGCGTAGATGGACCCGAAGACCATCGTCAGACCGATCAACATGCCTATTAGCGAAGGGAAATCCATATGGCGCGCCTACCTGGCTTGTTAATTGCCCTGGTGTTGGGGTAGGGGAAAGCCATCCGCAACCCGCTCAACAGGACAGGCGTTTGTGAACCATCCAGAAACCGTCCGCCACTCTGCCCGCTTCATACGCGAGAAGCTAGGCAATATTCAAGCAGGAACCTTGGGTCTCGTGCTCGGGTCCGGCTTGGGCGCCGTGCACGAAAAAATAACCTCTCCCGTGGACCTGCCCTACCCTGAAATCCCCGGCCTGCCTCGGTCCACCGTGGAAGGCCACGGCGGGTTCCTGCGCTTTGGACAGCTTTCCGGCCGTCCGGTGCTGGCATTTAGCGGCCGCGTGCACCTCTACGAGGGCCTGAGCGCCGCCGAGGCCTGCCTCCCGGTGCGCCTGCTCTCCCTGCTCGGCGTACGCACACTGATCCTGACCAACGCAGCCGGGGCGCTCAATCCGCTCTTCTCGGCCGGCACGCTCATGCTGATCACCGACCATATCAACCTGACCGGCCAAAGCCCACTCACCGGAGCGAACGTTGAGGCCTGGGGCCCGCGCTTCCCGGACCTGAGCCAGGCCTGGAGCCCGGAGCTCGCTGCCCTGGCGCAGTCCCAGGCCAGGGCCCTTGGCCTCGCCCTGGAGCGCGGCGTGTACATCCAGGTTCCAGGACCGCAGCTGGAGACTGCTGCCGAGACAAGAGCTTATCGGCAATTGGGCGCGGACGCCATAGGGATGAGCACGGCAATCGAGGCCATTGCGGCCCGGCACATGGGCATGAAACTTTTGGGCATAAGCTGCCTGACCAACAAGAACCTGCCCGACTGCATGGCCGCAACCTCCCACCAGGAGGTGCTGGCCATGGCGGGCAAGGCCTCGGCGGACCTGGCGCGGCTCATCGAGGCCGTGGCCGGGGCGCTGCCGGACCCCGGCTAGGTCTGGACGGCCCGCCAAAGCTGCCGTAAAGTTTTTTCGCCAACGGACGATATCCCCTATGCGACGGGAGAGCATTGCATCCCGCGCCCGGAAGAGACGACATGAACATGCGCACCCGCCTCCGCACCCCCTGCCTGCCGGCCCTGATCCTGCTGATCAGCGCCGCTCTCGCCGGTTGCGGCGCGGGCAGCACCACCACCTCCTACTACAACAGCATCAAGCGCACCATGGGCGACGCCAAGGACGACCTCATGGGCTCTCGCCCCACCACGTCCGAGCTCTTCGCCGAGGACAGCACCCCGCTCACCGACATCAACTACGACGCCGCGGACGACATGATGGGCCTGTTCATGCCCGCCATGAACAAGCGCTCGCCCATCTACTACGAGCGCTTCACCAACCGCGTGGACCCGGCCGACGCGTCCCCCTTCGGACGCCTGGTCTCCGATCAGGTGGCCGCGCGCCTGGCCATGCGCAACTTCAAGGTCACGGACGGCCCGGCGCGCATACCGCTCACCTCTTTACCCAAGCCCGTGGAGCACGACCCCATGCCCGTGAACGCCGAGGCGCGCAAGACCGAGGACCAGCGCATGGTGGAAGAGTCGAGCCCGGTGCGGCCCTGCGTGCTTTCCGGCACCTACCTGATCGCCGACCGGGTGGTGTACATCACGGCCCGGATCACGGCGCTCGACGACAACCAGGTCATGGCCGCCCACAGCTGGACCGTGCCCGTGAACCGCAACACCCGGGCCATGCTGCCGCAGCTTAAGCAGAATGGCGGCCTGAAGCCCTCGGTGCGCACCACGCTTTCCGGCAGCCCGCATGACATCACCAACCCCAGGGGCCAGCGCCAGAACTACCTCGAGCGCGACCTCGTGCGCTAGCGGCCCCCGCCTTTTGTCCCGCTCTTGACGCCGCGCGAATCCTCCCCTACCACTCTCGTCCACAACACTTGAGGGAGACGCGCGCATGTCCGCATCCTTGCCTGATACCATGCCCGATTCCATGTTCGACACCTTCTTCCAGGCCGAGGCCCGGCTGTTCCTGCTGGCCGGCATCCGCATCGCGCTGAGCGAGGACGGCCGGGACCTGACCTCGCTTGGCATCTTCGAGGACTCGGACCTGGCCGTGGCGCACATCGTAGCCAAAGAGGACTGCGTGGTGGCCGGCCTGCCGCTCATCCCGCTGATCCTCGAATTCGCGGGCTGCGAGTTCCAGCACCTGCTCAACGTGGACGAGGGTGAGCGCGTGAGCTCCGGGGCCATGCTCGCGGCCATCCAGGGCCCGGCCCAGCACCTTTTGCGCACCGAGCGCGTGATCCTGAACTACCTGGGCCATCTGTCGGGCATCGCCACGCTCACCGCGCGCTACGTGGCCGAGCTCAAAGGCTCGCGCACCAAGCTCCTCGACACCCGCAAGACCCTGCCCGGCCTGCGCTACCCCGAGAAATACGCCGTGCTCGTGGGCGGGGGCCAAAACCACCGCCTGAACCTCTCCGAAATGCTCATGGTCAAGGACAACCACACGGACCGCGCCGGGGGCATCACCCCGGCCGTGACCAAGCTGCGCCAGGCCTACCCCGACGACTGCCCGCCCATCGAGGTGGAGTGCCGGACGCTTGCCGAGGTGGACGAGGCGGTGGCCGCGCAGGTCTCGCGCATCATGCTCGACAACATGGACCTCCCCCTCCTGGGCCAGGCGCTCGCCCGCATCCCGCAAGGCATCGAGACCGAGGTCAGCGGCGGCGTGGATCTTTCGAACATCGCCGCCATCGGGGCTCTCGGTCCGGACTTCGTGTCCGTGGGCCGCATCACCCACTCGGCTCCGGCCGCGGACCTGAGCATGCGCATCAGTCGGCTGGAATAGGGCCACTGGAATGATCGGCCGCTTGAATATGCCCGGCAACACGGGTATGCACACGCAATGAGGCCGGAAGCTTGAGGAGCATGAGGACAGCATGAGCGCCCTGTTTGATCGCATCACCGCCCTGCGCGCGCAGTACGGAGACCGGCTGGCCATCCTGGGCCACCACTATCAGGCCGATGAGGTCCTCCGCCACGTGGATTTCCAGGGCGACTCCCTGGAGCTGGCGCGCAGGATCGAAGGCCTGGCCGCCGAGCACGTGGTCTTCTGCGGCGTGTATTTCATGGCCGAGTCTGCCGCGGCCCTGGCCAGGCCGGGCCAGAAGGTCCACATCCCGTTCAGTGAGGCCACCTGCCCCATGGCCGACATGGCCCCGGCCGGGCGCGTGGAGGATGTGCTCGCGGCCCTGCGCGAGGACGGCCGGCTGGTCATCCCGCTGGCCTATGTCAATTCCTCGGCCGAGGTCAAAGCCTTGTGCGGCCTGTACGGCGGGAGCGTGTGCACCTCGTCCAATGCCCGCGTCATGCTCGAATGGGCGCTGCAGCAGGGCGACGCCGTGCTCTTTCTGCCGGACAAGAACCTGGCCCACAACACCGCCAACCAGATCAACCTGGACGCCACCGAGCGCCTGGAGCTCGACATCCGCCAGGGCGGCCAGCGCATCGACCACAAGAAGGCCCAGTACGCGCGCCTCTTGATCTGGCCCGGCGCCTGCGCCATCCACCACCAGTTCAAGAAACGCCACGTCGAGGACCTGCGCCGGGCCATGCCCGGGGTGCGCGTGGTCGTGCATCCGGAATGCTCGCCGCGCGTGGTGCGCGCAGCAGACGGCGCCGGCTCCACCTCGTATCTCATCAGGTACTGCGCCGACGCGCCGAGCGGCGCCCGGATCGCCGTGGGCACGGAGTGCAACCTGGTGAACCGCCTGGCCGCGCGCCACAAGGCCCAGGGCAAACAGATCGTGCCCCTCAAGCCACTCACCTGCTCCAACATGGCCAAGATCACCGAAGAGCGCCTGGCCGCGCTGCTGGAGAACCTGGAAGCCGCGCCGCCGGTGAGCCTCTCCACCGACGTCACCGAGCATTCCCGCGTGGCCCTGGAGCGCATGCTGCGCATCTGCGCGTAAGCCGGGCCAGCCCCCCGCCTTCAAGGAGCCCGGATGATCGACTACCGCCTGAAGACCGACGTGCTGGTCATCGGCTCGGGCATCGCCGGGTCCATGGCCGCGCTGACCCTGGCCGAGTCCGGGGCGGACGTGATCCTGCTCACCGCCGGGGAGGACCTGTTTGCGGGCAACACGCGCCTGGCCCAGGGCGGCATCGTCTTCCACGCCGAGGATGACGACCCGGGCATCCTGGAAAAGGACATCCTGACCGCAGGGTGGCGCCAGAACTACCTGCGCGCCGTACGCTACCTCTGCCACAAGGGCCCCAAGGTCCTGCAGAAGACCCTCATCGACGCCTACCACGTGCCCTTTTCCCAGCACGGCGCCGAGGCCTGGAACTTTACCCGCGAGGGCGGGCACAGCCTGGCCCGCATCCTTTACGCCGCGGACCACACCGGCCTGACCATCATGCAGAGGCTGACCCAGGCCGTGGCCGACGCGCCGAACATCCGCGTGCTCACGCAGCGCACGGCCATCGACCTGCTTACCACCCACCACCACGCCACGCACCTGGACTTCAAATACAGCCTGGCCAACCAGTGCGTGGGGGCCTACGTCTTCAACGAGCAGCTCAGCCAGGTGGAGATCGTGCTGGCCGACTTCACGGTGCTGGCCACGGGCGGGGCCGGGCACGTGTATCTGCACACCACCAACTCGCGCGGGTCCATCGGCTCCGGGCTGTCCATGGCCAACCGCGCGGGCGTCAAGCTGCACAATCTGGAATACGTGCAGTTCCACCCCACGGCCTTCTACCAGGGCGCCCGGCGCTTCGAGCGCCGCTTCCTGATCTCCGAGGCCGTGCGCGGCGAGGGCGCGCGCCTGGTCAACGGCAAGGGCGAATTCTTCATGGCCCGGTACGACCAGCGCGCCGACCTGGCCCCGCGCGACATCGTGACCCGCGCCATCATGGCCGAGATGCTGGCCACGGACGAGGACTGCGTGTACCTCGACACCACCCGCGGCATGCACAACGCCGTGGCCGAGCGCTTCCCGACCATCTACGGCAAGTGCCAGGAGCAGGGCCTGGACATGCGCACCACGCCCATTCCGGTGGTGCCTGCGGCGCACTATTTCTGCGGCGGCATCCTGGTCGACACCCGCGGCCGCACCACGCTGGAGCGCCTCTACGCCGCCGGGGAGTGCACCTGCACCGGCGTGCACGGCGCCAACCGCCTGGCCAGCACCTCGCTATTGGAGGGCATGCTCTGGGGCTACAGCGCCGGGCAGGACATCGTGAAGCGCCTGGGCTCCAAGTGGCGCCTGACGAAAAAGCTGGTGGACGCCATCCCGGACTGGCAGAACCCCGGCGACATCCACAACGAGGACCCGGCGCTCATCGCCCAGGACTGGGCCACCATCCGCAACACCATGTGGAATTATGTGGGGGTTATCCGCTCTACAGCAAGGCTGCGCCGCGCCTTCGAGGACCTGCGCAACCTGTCCAAGAACATGCACGACTTCTACCAGAAGACGCCCATCAGCAAGCCCATCATCGACCTGTTCCACGGCTGCCAGACCGCTTACGTGGTCACGCTGGCGGCCATGCGCAACACCAAAAGCAAGGGCTGCCACTACCGGGTGGACTAGCCGCGGCGTTTCGCATACAGGACGGTGTATACAGAAACGGAGGTCTGCCATGGCCGTGTTGCGCGCCATCCTCGTCCTGATTCTGCTCGTCCTGCTCTGCGGCTGCGGCTCCGTGACCAGGCGGCCGGACATCGACGACGTGGAGGTCGCGGCCGAGGCGGGCCGCATGTACGAGATGGTAGTGGGCCGCGACCAGGTGATGCTGAAAAGGTTGTCCGACCTGTCCACACCCCTGCTCATCGGCAACGCCGACCTCTGCGGCGACCGCACCCGCTTCATCATCGCCATGGCCGTGCACAACCTGGACGACTACCGGGGCCGCAGGCGCGACGCCATGGAAAGCGTGTACGAGATGGACGAGCGCATCCGCGTGACGCTCGTCGGCCGGGAAGGCCCGGCGCACGTGGCCGGACTGCGCGAGGACGACATCGTGCTCGCCGTGAACGACATCGAGACCCCCAGGGGGCTGGCCGCGTCCGCCTTCTTCAAGCTGCACGTGGCCCCGCTGGTTGAGGCGGGCAAGCCCATCAAGTTCACCCTCCTGCGCAAGGCCCAGCGGATCACTGCCCTGGTGCAGCCCGTGCTGGCCTGCGACTATCCTGTGCGCTTGCAGGACAACGGCGAGGTCAACGCCTATGCCACGGGCACGTCCATCGTCATTTTTTCAGGCCTGATGAACGCCTTTAGCGGCGACGAGCTCGGCGTGGTGGTGGCCCACGAGATGGCGCACAACCTCATGGGCCACAGGGAGAAGAAGACGCTGGAACTGTGGAAGGACATCTACATCTCCCGGATTCTGGACGGCGCCACGCGCACCAACGCGGGCAGCATCTATGGAAATTTCGCCTACCTCGACTCCAGCCAGGACTTTGAATACGAGGCCGACTACGTGGGCCTGTATCTGGCCGCGCGCGCCGGGCTGGAGTTTGAACGCGCCCCGGAGTTTCTGCGCAAGCTGGCGCTGGACTCCCCGGCCTCCATCAACCGCGGCAGCACGCACCCGAAGCTCGCCGCACGCTATGTGGCGCAGGAGGCGGCCATCGCCGAGATCCACAAAAAGACGGCGCTCGGCCAGCCGCTCATTCCGGAAATGAAGATCGACACGGCCGAGAAGAAGCCGACCATGAAGGACGGATGGGCGCCGGTGGGCGTGGGGTTGGGGTTGGGGAGGTAGGGGCCATATATAGGCAAGGGACAAGTTTTGTTATGAACAGATATTACATGCGATTCCCATTGTTCACATGTGGCGTAGCTATCTGTTACATGCTGCTTACTTTGCCTTGCCGGTATCTTTATGCTGGTCAACTTGGTGTCCCGATGCAATGGAGTAGCAGTTCACCAGATAACGAGTCAGGGTGTTTGCACCAACACCTTGATGCCTGCCTTGCAGCGGTACGAAATATCATCTCTTTTTCAGACGAAGAAGTTGATAAAGAAATTGCCAATCTATTCAAGAAAGACATAAACGGTAGGGATATTTTTAAATATAAACGCTTGACATTATGGGCTCCATACCCAGGCGATCCGCTTCTTATGGGTCGTGGCGTAACTATTGAATTTAACGACAAAGGTGTGGTCAAAAGTGTG
>JANXYI010000074.1 GCA_025350085.1 Deltaproteobacteria bacterium | reverse complement strand
GGTGCGCTCACCCTGGTGGACTCCGTTGCCGTGGTGGACGCGGGGCTGTGCATCGGCTGCTTCTGCTGCCAGGAGATGTGCCCGGAAAAGGCCATCACCCTGAGCGCGCCCGCCCCTTCAGGCGGCTGCCCCTGCTCCGGGGGCAAGTGATGCGCGGTCTGGCCCTGGCGTTTGTCCTGGGTTTAGCCCTGGCCGGCGCGGCCCTGGCGGCCTCGCCCACGCCGCTCACCACCCTGTGCATCGGCCTGCCGGAATGCGGGCCAGACGAAGGCCCCGTTGCGGCCAAGGCCCCGGACCGCCTTGGTCCGGCCAACCAGGCCCTGGCGCAGGAGAACTATGCCGCAGCCCTCGGGCTGCTCATCCCCCTGGCTGAGGGCGGCTCGTCCGAGGCCCAGTACCGGCTGGGCGATCTGTATTACAAGGGCCAGGGCACACCGCAGGACTACCTGGCTGCGGGCAAGTGGTACGCCCGCGCAGCCGGGCAGCTGGACACACCGTGGGCCCCCGAGGCCCAGGTGAACCTGGCCATCATGCACGCCCTGGGCCAGGGGATGCCTGTGGATCTGCCCGGCGCGCTCATGTGGGACGAGATCGCCCTGGCCTGCGGCAGCGACCTGGCCCTGGCGGAGCGCGACCTTTTGGCTGCGCGTCTGGGGCCGGTGCAGGCCGTCCGCGCGCGTCAACTGGCTCAGGAGTGGCTGGCCAGGCACGGAAGATCGCGCCCGACGGCCGCAACGACGACAAACCGATACTCCACAAAACCCAGGTAGGCCGTGGCTCCCCGACATGTTGACGGTGGGCCTCGGCCTTTTTCGTCTCACGCTATATTTACCCTTTGACAATATACCAGGTGTGCGCGATATCCCGGATGTGATATCAATGGCGCGTGGCCTGTGGCCCGTGCAAAACAGCAGGAGGGGATGTCCATGTGGCGAGGATCAAAACGCTTTATGCCCCTGCTGGGGCTGCTGGTGTTGGTGGCGCTGCTGGCGGGGTGCGCGGCCAGCGCCGTGCAGGGGACCAAGTACACGGCGTTCAAGGATTCCACGACCGCGCTGGCCCAGGACACCAGGGCCAGCTATGAGGGCGTCCAGAATCTGTGGGAAGATCTCAACGCCGAGTGCCTGATCACTCCAAGCAAAAGAGCAAACTACCAAGGCATCCTTTCCGGGGGTGTCCCGTGTGACAGGATCAATGGCAGGCTGGTTCCGTTTGAAAATCCCGAGTCACAATTGCTGGGGGTGCGCCTACAGGCCTTGGGCGCCCTGGCGCGTTATGCGGCAATGCTGAACATCTTGGCCACCACAGACTACGCCGCCGGGGTCGACGCCTCTACGGCCAAACTCAGCGCGAGCCTGGGCAACCTGCAGACCGCGCTCACTTCGGCTGTGCCAGCGGCTGCGGAATTGAAGCCGGCCACGAGCGCCTTCGGCGCGGTGGTGGCTGCGGTGGCCCAAAAGTACGTGGAAGGCAAGCGCAAGGAGGCCCTGCGCGCGGCGCTCACAGACACTCAAGTGCACATCAAAATCCTTTCGGAAAAGCTGATCTTGGACAACGGCGATGTCGCAATTCTCGCGCAGGGCTACTCGGGAAAGTACGTGACGGTGGCTGAAGAACAGCGGCCCCCGGACCTTGAGAAGCGCATCGCGTATGATTCCAAGATTCTGCAGAAGTACAAGAGTGGCAGGACGCTCGCGAAAGCTCTGGCAGCATTGCAGGACGCGGTGGCGCGTCTCCCGAAGGCTCATGCGGAATTGCTCAAAAGTCTGGATGAGCCCGGTACGCCAATGGTGGAACTGGAGGCCTACGTGATCGCCACCGAGCAGGCAACGGCGATCGTAAAACAATTCAAGTCACTCTGACGTCCCTGGAGGAATGAGCCATGTCACAATCCTTGGCGAACCAACTGATGGTGCTGGCGACCTCGCTGTCGGCGATTGCCAGCGATCCTGACTGCCAGGAGCAGAGACGCGCCGCAGAACTGGCGGATCAATGCCGGAGTTATGCGATCAAAAAGGCTCTGAAAGATTTGAAAGATGGCGAACAGGGCTACGCCACGATCACAGCCTCCCTAAATGCCGCAACAGCCGCAGCGAACCAGGCCAACCAGGCCCTGATTGATGTCGCGAGCAAGCTCGCCGCCGTGGCCGCGGCCTTAAACCTCGCGGCACAACTCATCACTGTGATCGGCGGGGTGCTGGGCTAGTCCTCGCCACAGTCAAACAACCTGGCCGGGGCTCCCTTCCGGGGGCTCCGGCCTTTCCGCGCCGCCCAAGCTAGAAGATGATCATGTCGTGCTGGACGAAGCAGCGCACGGCCCAGCCCGTTTCCGAGCGCGTCAGCAGCACGAAGTGGCTCGTGCCCGGGCTGGTCTGGCCGTGCGCCACATAGAAGAGCGCCGTGCGGCCATCCGCGCTGAAGGCCACGCGCGACACCAGGGCCAGATCCTCGGCCCGGACATTGCGACCCGTGTGCCCGCCGGCCCCGCCCATGCGCCTGTCGGTCAGCTCGCCCAGGGAGGACAACGACGGCTGAAGGGCGGCCTCTTCCTGCACGTTCAGGCCCGGGGCGATGCGGTCCGTGACCAGCACCTTTTGCCCGCGCACGGCGTCCCAGGCGCGGGCCAGGCCCGCGGGCAGGGCGCCGCAGCCGTGCACCAGCTCGGCCAGGCTGTCCTTGTCCAGAGCCGGGGCCACAAGGGTCCGGCCAGCCACCAGACGCACCTGGGCCGTGTGCTCCAGGTAGCGCAGGGAGTCCTCGCGGCCCGGGGCGCCCAGGTCGGGCGGTGCGCCGGAGTCCTGGCCCTGCTGCTGGGCCGGGGCAGGCCGTTCCAGCCTGCCGCCGGAGCGGAAGAAGTCCGCGCACACGGCGTTTTCCGCGGCCGTGAGTTCCACTCCGCGCGGCCGGGGGGTGACCTGCGGCCGGAACTCCCGGGCCAGACGCTCGAAGGCCGGGCCAAGGCGCTCGGCCTGGGCCTGGGGCGTGTCCAGGCTGAGCACGAAGAAGCCCGTGGGCAGCGGCAGGACCACGGTGCGCGCCAGGTTCGGCACCTCCTGCTTGAAGCCGATGAGGGTGCGCACCCCGCGCATCTCGGCGCGCCAGACCGCCCGGCCGGACAGGCTGGCGCGGGTGACTTCGGCCTTGCGTCCAGGGGCAAAGGCCGGGTGTTCCAGGTCATGCACAAAGCGCTCGGCGCTGCGGTGCGGGCTGGCCACATAGCGCACGCTGATCAGCGCGTAGTCGAGCCCGGCCTCGCCCGGCAGCCGGAGCTTGAGTTCAAAATCCCGGCCAGCGGCCAAGGCGTCCTCTTCCTCCAGGATCTCCCAGCCCGGCGGCAGGGGCAGGCTGAAATAACGGCCCTTGGGTTCGTAACGTTTCCAGACCTCCCCGCTCCCTTTGCCCGACAAGGGGGCCGCAGGGGTTCCTGCGGTTGACGCGGCCGGGGCCGATGCGCTGGGGGTGGGCCTCAGGTCGGCCGGGGGAACTGCGCTGGAGGAGGGCCGGAGGTCGTTCGGGGGCGGAGCGTTGGGGGAGGGCCTCAGGTCGGCCGGGGGTCCGGGCATGACCTCCGGGTCCACGGGCCGACAGTCGGGCTTGACCGCGCAGGCCTCGGCGCACTTTCCGGCCAG
>JANXYI010000069.1 GCA_025350085.1 Deltaproteobacteria bacterium | reverse complement strand
ACGCCGAACGCCGCCACCCAGAACCATGTCGGCGTTTGCACGATGGCGGAACCCGTCGCGGTCACGGCGTTCTGCGACGGTGCCTTTTCCGGAGCCGGCGCCGCCTTGGCGTTCGTCTTCTCGCTCTCGACCAGCGATTTGCAATAGCCGCACGCCTTGCACCAACTTCCCTTTTGCACCCTCCCGGACAACCGGGCCCTCTACGCGAGCGGGAATAACTCAGCGGTAGAGTGCAACCTTGCCAAGGTTGAAGTCGCGAGTTCAAATCTCGTTTCCCGCTCCAGAACGATCAAAGGCCGACCCCTGCGGGCCGGCCTTTTTTCGTGGCGTCTGATCTATTCGGGACGGCCCTAGAAGCTGCGTTCGTCCACGAGCCTCTTGGCGTCTTGGGCGATGCCCCCGGCCGGGAGGCACTCCACCTCGGGTTTGAGCTTCAGGGTGGCCTGGAAGGCCGCCTGGAAGGCCGCAGGGTCCATCTGGCCGGTCAGGGCCAGGCGCACGGCGATGCAATCCTTGCCGCCGGGGTTGGTGACAACGATCTGCCAGGCCTCGACCTGCGGGAACTGCAAAGCCACCTGCGCGGCCTGGGCCGGATAGATGAACTGGCCCTTGACCTTGGCCGTGTCGTCGGCGCGGCCCTTGATGCCGTCGAGCCGCAGGGTCGTCCGGCCGCAGGGGCAGGGCGCCGCGATGAGGCTCGACAGGTCGCCCGTGGCCAGGCGCAAGAGCGGATAATCTTTGGTAAAGGGCGTGACCACCACCTCGCCGGTCTCGCCCACGGGCAACGGCCGGCCGGTCTCGGGGTCGCAGATTTCCACCAGCGCGCGCGAGGACAGGTGCATGCCCTGGGGCAGCTCGCACTCGTAGGCGATGGAGCCGACATCCGCCGTGCCGTAGCCCTGGCGCACGGTACATCCGAACATTTCCTCGACCTCGGAACGCAGGGACTCCGGCAGGCGCTCGGCCGCCACAAAGGCCTTGCGGATGGACAGATCCTTGCGCAGGTCCAGGCCCAGGCCCTGGGCCTTCTGGCCGATGACCTTGAGGTAGCTGGCCATGCCAACGAAGCCGGTCACCGGCAGCCGCCGCATGAGCTCCACCTGGACCTCGGTGTTGCCCGGCCCGGCCGGGATCACGGCGCAGCCGATCTCGCGCAGGGGTTCTTCCAGCATCAGCCCGGCCGGGGTCAGGTGGTAGCTGAAGGTCATCTGCACCAGATCGCCGGGGCGGAAGCCCGCGGCAAAGAAGCCCTCGGCCCAGCCCCAGTAGTCGTGCTCCGCGCCCTCGGGGTCAAAGAGAGGGCCCGGGGACTGGTAGATGCGCCGGAGTTCGCCGGGCTTGCAGGTGAGCAGCCAGGCAAGGCCGTTTTCGGCCTGCAGACTGATGAGCTCCTTCTTGCGCAGGGGCGGCAGGCTGCCATAGGCCTCCAGGGAGTCCAGGTCGCGCAGGGAAAGCCCGGCGCGCTCCAGGCGTGCGCGGAACTCCCCGGAGTGCTTGGCGGCCTTTTCCAGCAGCTTGCGGATGGCCTTCCACTGCCGGGCCTGGCGCTTTTCCGGGGCCTGGGTCTCCAGGTCGTGGTACAGCATGTGGCAACCTCCCTTGGTCGAACGTGCGGCCTGGCCCGGGCGTGTGCGGATATTTGCTGCGCGGATCAGCCCAGCCAGCGCTTGCGGCGGCGGTAGTGCTTGACGTCGCGGTAGCTCTTCTTGTGCCCGGCGTGGCCCATGCCCAGGTAGAACTCCTGCACGTCCGGGTTGTCCAGCAGGCTTTTGGCCTCGCCTTCCATGACGATGCGGCCGTTCTCCATGATGTACCCGCGTCCGCTCACCGAGAGCGCGGCGCGCGCGTTCTGCTCCACCAGCAGCACGGTCACGCCCTCGTTCCTGTTGATGCGCGTGACGATCTCGAAGATCTCCTCCACCAGCAGCGGGGCCAGGCCCAGGCTCGGCTCGTCGAGCAGGAGCAGGCGCGGCCTAGCCATGACCGCCCGGCCGATGGCCAGCATCTGCTGCTCGCCGCCGGACATGTACCCGGCCAGCTGCTTGCGGCGTTCGGCCAGGCGCGGGAAGTAGGTGTAGACCTTGTCGATGGATTCGGCGAACTCGCTGCGGGGCCTGGTGTGCGCCCCGCAGCGCAGGTTCTCCTCAACGGTGATGTCCACGAAGATGCGTCGGCCCTCCATGACCTGGAAGATGCCCCGGCGCACGATCTGCTCCGGCGCGATGCCGTGGATGGGCGAGCCGTCATAGACCACGCTGCCCGCCGTGACCTCGCCGTCCTCGCTTAAGAGCAGCCCGGAGATGGCCTTGAGCGTCGTGGACTTGCCCGCGCCGTTGGCGCCCAGCAGGGCCGTGATCTCGCCCTCGCGCACGGCGAGGGAGAGCCCTTTGAGCACGAGCACGACGTCGTTGTACACGACCTCCAGGTTCTCCACCCGGAGCACATCTCTTGCAGTCACCGTTTCGTTCATGGCCTTACTTGCCGAGCCACTCGGCCATGCGCTCCAGGGTCTCCTGGGCCACGAAGGTCAGCTTGCCGCCGACGATCTTGTACAGGAACACGGCCATGCTCGGGCGGTGGTCCGTGGGCAGGAAGCTGATCTTGGGCGCCAGGCCCATGGGGTCGTAATCCTTCATGGACTCCACGGCGGCCTTGATGGACGGGCCGGTGACCGGGCCCTTGGCCGCGGCCAGGCGGATGCCCTCGCCCATGGCCAGCATGGACACGAAGCCGCGGATGTAGTGGGTCATCTGCGGCTGGTTCTTGCTGACCTCGAGGATGGTCTTCATGCCCGGCACGTCCTGGCCGTAGACCGCGGCGGCCTGGAGGCTGATGGCGCCCTCGGAGGCGTCGCCGGCCATCTTGAGCAGGTTCTCGTCCGAACCCCAGATGTTGGTGAAGAACACGGCCTTGAGCCCGATCTTCTTGGCGTCCTTCAGGATCACGGCCGTGGACGGGGTGGTGCCGCCGCACCAGATGAAGTCCGGCTTCTTGTCCTTCAAGGGCAGCAGCTGGGTGGTGGCGTCAATGGCCTTCAGGTCGACATTGGTCTCGCCCACGAGCTCGAAGCCGAGCTCCGCGGCATAGTCCTTGGCCGCCTGGATGGGCGAGATGCCGTAGGGGTGGTCAGGGTAGAGCAGCGCCAGCCGGGGCTTGCGTGCTTCCTTCCAGTTCTCTTTGAAGTACTTGAGGGCCGCGCGCACCTGGGTCGAGTAGTCGGCCGAGGTGAAGAAGTTGTACGGCGCGGTCTTGGGATCGGTCAGGTGCGCGGAGTAGGAGGCCGAGAAGTAGGTGATCTCGTCCTTGGCCGCGGAGCGCGTCAGGGCCTCAGTGGTGGCGGTGCCGAAGCCCTGGATGGCCACGATCTTGTCCTGGGCGAACTTCTTGTAGATGGTCAGGCCCTGCTGGACGTTGTAGGCGTCGTCCTGCAGATCGAAGACGATCTTCATGCCCGCGATGCCGCCCTGGGCGTTCAAGTAGGCCACGCCGGCCTTGACGCCTTCGGCGTAGGGCACGCCCACCGAGGAGGTCGGGCCGGAGAGGTCGATGATGCCGCCGATCTTGATCTCCTTGGCCTTGTCGTCCTTCTTCTCGCCGCCGCAGGCGCCAAGCGCCAGCGCGGACACCAGCGCGAGCGCCAGTGCTGCGAATCTGAACATCCTTTTCATAAGACCCCCCTGTGCTATTTCAAACGGTTGAACCTCGCCCCCACGGTGTGGACAGGCCCGCCCGGGCCCGTTCATAGCGCCGCCTAGTGGGCGAAGGGATACAGCTTCCAGTAGGACTTGACCAGCCGCCAGCGGTTGGCCAGGCCCTCGGGCTCGAAGATCAGAAAGAGCATGAGCGTGAGACCGAACACGCCTTCGCGCAGGGCCACCAGCTGGCTGGTGATGTCCGGCAGAACGCCCGCCAGCGCACCGGACAGGCCGTTTAGGACCTCGGGCAACAGCGTGATGAACACCGCGCCCATGACCGAGCCGGTGACGCTGCCCAGGCCGCCGATGATGATCATGGCCAGGTACGAGATGGACAGGGTGATGCCAAACTGCTCGGCGGACAGGAACTGGGTGTAGTGCGCCCACAGGCCCCCGGCCACCCCGGCCAAAAACGACGACAGGCCGAAGGCCGCCAGCTTGTAGCCGAAGAGGTTCACCCCGGCGATCTCGGCCGAGAGGTAGAAGTCGCGGATGGAGATGAAGGCCCGGCCGTGCCTGGTGCGCAAAACGTTGGTGACCATGAGCAGGGAGAGGGCCGCGGCACCGAAGAGCAGGTAGAAGATCTTGCGCTCGGTGTCGAAGGAAAAG
>JANXYI010000058.1 GCA_025350085.1 Deltaproteobacteria bacterium | reverse complement strand
GGCAAAGCCGCCGCGCACCGCAACGCTGCCCTGCTCGTTGATGCGCGTGGAGAAGTCCAGCCTGGCGCCGGCTCCCGGTGCAGAGGACAGGCCTTCCAGCGTCAGGGCCAGCTCCCGCGCGGAGAACTGCCGCCCCCGCTTGCCCAGGCTCTCGTCGGCAAAGCCCAGGCTGCCGCCCGTCACCGTCACCCGGCCCACGCTCCAGGTCCAGGCCTTGTTCTCAGCCGGGGCCTTGCCCGCAGGCCGGGCCTGTTTCGCGGCAGGCTCCTTGGCCTTGGCCTCCTTGGCTGTGGCCCCCGGGGCCGGGGCAGAGAAATCTTGGGCCAGCCTCTGCGCGTCCAGGCTGCCATCGGCCAGGCGCCGTACCGCGCCAAAGGGGGTGGTGAGCAGCACCTCGGCCACAACGGCCTTGCGCTCGGCCAGGGCCAGGGCCACGCCCCGGACTTCCAGAGCGGCGAAGCCCAGCTGCGGCTCCGCGCCCCCGCGCGCCACGGAAAGCTCTGTCAGGGCCAGCCCTGCGCGCGCTGTTCCGGCCAGGGTGGCCTCGTCCAGGGTCAATTCGGCCTTCTTCAGCCGCAGCACTGATCCGCCTTGGGCCCCGCCCTTGGCTGCACTGGCCAGAGCCAGGTCGCGCAGGGCCGTCTTGCCGCTCACCCGCACCTGGGCGTCCTGGCCCTTGGGCCGGGCAAAGCTCACCAGCAGTTCCGCATCCAGCCGGGCGGACGTGAGCTTTGCCGGCAGGCCTGGCGGCAGGTATCTGGCCAGGCGCATGAGGTCGAAGTCCGCAACGTTGATTTCCAGGGCAGCGTCCTGGCCCGGGGCAAAGGGCCTTGCCTTGCCTTCCAGGGAGAGCTTCGCGCCGTCGACCTTGGCCGAGAAGCTCGGCTGCACGTAGCTCTCCACCGTGCCCGGCGTATTGGCCACGAACGGGATGCCAAGGCGGATCTCCGTCACGGCCTGGACAGACCCGGCCAGCTGGTCCTCGAAAACCACGCTGCCGCCGGACAGGGTGATGTTGGCCACGGAGAACTGCGGCGGCGGCCCAACGGGCGCATCCGGCTGCTTGGCTGCTGCGGCCGCAAATTTGTCCAGAATGTCCGAGAAGTTGTAGCGGCCATCGGCCAGGCGCACCACGCGCACCCTGGGCCCGGCCAGGCGCAGCTCGCTCACCACCGGCACGAGCCGGACGAGCGTGGCCGTGGAGAGGTTCACGTACAAGCTGTCGAAGCCCAGGAACTCCTGCCCCGTGCCGTTCGTCCCGCTGCCCGCCTGTTCCCCGATGGAGAAGCCGCGCAGCGTCACGGCCAGGGCATAGGGCGAGACCTCGATGCGCTCGACGTGCACGGGCCGGGCCAGCTGCTCGGACAGCAGGGCCTCCAGCCTAGCCTTGGCAAAGCCCGGCAGCCAGAAATAGCCCAGTGCGCCGAACAGCAGGAACAGGGCCGCGCAGACGCCCAGGGTCCACCGCACGGCGCGCCGCCGCAAGAACGCCAGCCCCTGCCCCATGGCCAACGACTTGAATTCGGTGAGTGTTTTCATTTCGATCCAGCTGGTTGGACGTTTTCAGCGGAGCGGCGCTCCCTGCTGGGCCGGGTCGTGCCGGCCCGGGCCAGGCGTGGGCCAGGCGTGGGAACAGCGCCGTCTGATCTTCCCACCTTCCCTACCCTTGTGGGGTTTGCGGCGGGCAGAGTCAACGATTTTTTACAGGCCGACGCGGTTCGTGAACGCGCCCGTGGAAACGAGGGTGCCCAGGAAAAGCACCAGAGCACGAGGTTGTGTCTTTACAGAGGATGTCTGCGCGAAAATATAGTATGCCGGTGGGGTTGGCGTGGCAGATTTCCGCGAATCCAATGCGTCAGGCCTGTGTGGCCAGCCTGTACTGCAGCAGCTGTTTCTTGAAAAAGGGAGACCGCAAAGCGTGTTGGCCATGCAGCCAGGATGTTGCAGGTGTAGATCGCGCCACTTGTGCTTGACATCCCAGAGCAAACGCATAGGTATACGGAACAGGCTACTTCCTTCAAAAACTTTTGCGGAGGACATGCCAATGGGTCATTCAGCCGTGTAATGAGGTTCAGGAAAGGCCCGCCGTCATCCAGATCAGCGGACCAGCAGGGCGAAGACCGCCTCGGTGCCAGCTGGCACATGAAGGGCTGGAGTTGCCTAAGGTTTTTGAAGACGGCACCGCAAGAAATACCCGTAAACAGGCCGCTCGGGACAACCGGGCGGCTCTATTTTTTGGGGAAACCCACGGCAAACCTCAACCGGCCTTTGGAGGAAACAGCGTGAATGAGCAACGTTTTCAGGAAGGATCATTCGTGACCAACCCCAGGATGCCCGCCTGGGGGACCGGAAAGGTCCTTGAGCTCCGCGACGGGGGCAACGTCAGGGTGTATTTCGAGACAGCAGGCGAGAGGATCATGCCGCCAGGGAACATGTCCCTGGCATCGTCCCGCGGCGACCATCCGCTGCTCAACGACATAAGCAGCACCACAAAGGTCACCAAGGTGAAACCCTCTGTGGCGAGGTTGAAGAAGCCCGCAAAATGAGCCTGCCCAAAAGGGCGGTGCGGTGTGCCCGGTTGTGGGAGCACCGGCCGCAAGTCTGCCCTGGGCCTGGGCTCAGGGTGCGCACCTGCGGGGCCCGCATAAGCCAGGCCCCTGCTGAAGGCCTTGCGTACGGCATTGTTCCGGCCGCCTTGGGCCGGACAGGGGGTTGAGCCATGTCCGACAACGTCGACGATTCCCAGGCGGCCGAGGCCAAGTCGCGCCAGACGGCGCTGGACACCGTGCGCTGCCGCCCGCGCGGCCAGGGGCCGGACATGAGCGACGGCACGGCCAGGTGCCGGGACTGCGGCGAGGAGATCCCGGCCTCGCGCCTGGCCAGGGTGCCGGACGCGGAGCGTTGCGTGGTGTGCCAGGAAGAGGCGGAGCAGGGCCGGGCCGAGTCCGAGGCCGAGGACGATTGAGAAGACATCCGGCCCGGGCTGATCTCCCCTTGTCTCCACCAAAGAAAAAAGGCACTTGCGGATACATCCCAGGTGCCTTTTCCGTTTGGGGTCCAGAAAGGGGGTGGAGGCCCCTGGCCCTCTCGAAGCTCTGCGGGACCACCTCGCCGCAGGCCCGCGCGGCTACGCTGCCGGAATGCGCCCGCGCAGAAACGTGGCCAGGGTCTGGTCCATGCGTTGGATGTGGTCGCGTATCCAGAGCGTGACGAACTGCAGGAACTCGTTCATGTCCACAGCCTTGTCCTCGGCGAATGCCCCCAGGAAATCCAGGGCCTTGGTGGTGCACTGCATGTGCTCGCTCACGTGCTGGTCGTATTCAGGGTAGCCGTCCACGTCCAGGTCCATGAGCGCCTCCTCGGCCGCGAAGTGGTCCACGGCGTAGTCGCACAGCGCGCGCAGGTCGCGCCCGACGGCCTCCTTGTCAAAGCCGCGCGCGAGAGTCGCGGCGACGTCGTTGGCGAGCTGGAACAACCGCTGGTGTTGCTCGTCGATCTCCTTGACTCCGATGGACATGCTGTCGTCCCAGGCGAGAAGGGTCATGGGGCACTCCTGTTGTTTCATTTTTCCGAGTAGCGTTGGATGGCCTTCCAGTCCTTGCCCTGCTTGTTTTGCAGCAGGCGCTCGGCGCGCGTGCAGTACATCTTGGCCAGGTGGTCGTCGGGCATGGCCTCGCGCAGGGCGGTGAACTCCACCAGGGCCTTGTCCCATTGTGCGGTGCGGTAGAGGGTGATGGCCCGTTCCCAGCGCGAACAGAAGCCCAGCCTGGCCCGCGGCGCGGCCACGTCCGGGTACGGGCTCAGGGGCATGGCCCCCACCAGTTCGAAGAGCGACAGGGGTTCCGTGACGCCCTTGGGCACCACCACGTCCACGGAGCGGAAGAGGAAGTTGTTCCTGGCGCGCTCGCGCACCACCCGGCTGACCAGGATGCGCGTGGCGTAGAACTTGTTCAGCCCCTCCAGCCTGCTGGCCAGGTTCACGTTGGCGCCCAGCGCCGTGTAGTCCATGCGGTTCGTGGAGCCGAGGTTGCCCACCACGGCCGCCCCGGTATGGACGCCCACGCGGGTGCGCAAAAGCGGCAGCCCGGAATCTTGGCGCCGCTGGTTCAGTTCCTCCGAGGCCTTGGACAGGCGTAAGGCCGCCACGCAGGCCTGCTCCACG
>JANXYI010000051.1 GCA_025350085.1 Deltaproteobacteria bacterium | reverse complement strand
CCGGGCAGGGCCAGGTGGCTGGCCACGGCCCGGGCCATCTGGGTCAAGAGCGCCCCGGCGGCCTTGTCGTCCCCGGCCTCGGACTCCACGGTCCAGCCCAGGGCGTACACGGCCATCTCCCGGGCCTCCTGCAGGGCCAGGGCCAGGTTCTCGGCGCTTTTGCCGATGCGCCCGCGCAGGAAGGTCAGGGCCTTGTGGGCGTGCACCTCCTGGGCCTCGGCCAGGGCCGCAAGGGCCAGGGCCGCCCCGGGCTGTCCGTCCTGGGTGGCCTTGCTCGCGCGCACACGGTTCTTTGCGGCGGCCAGGGACTGGTGCACGAAGGCCTGGGTCAGCGGCGTCGGGTCCGAGGGCATGGGTTCTCCTTGGTCGGGTGCGGGTTCATGGATTCAGGGCCTGCTGGACGGCAGCCAGCATCTCGGCCCGGGTGAAGGGTTTGCGCAGGATGGCCGGAGCGCCCAGGCGCCTTGCCGCGTCCAGACAGTGCTCGGGCAGCAGGTCCCCGCCGCCGGACATGACCAGGGCCCGGACCTTGGGGGCCAGGAATTGCAGCCTCCGCAGCACCTCGTAGCCGTCCATCTCGGGCATGACCACGTCGGTGATGACCAGGTCCGGGGCGTCCTGCTCCAGCCTCTGCACGGCCTGCCGCCCGCCCGCGGCCGGGATGGCCTCGTAGCCGCTGGCCTCCAGTGTGCGGCAGATCATGTCCCGCACGTCCGCGTCGTCGTCAACGACCAGGATCCTCTGTGGCATGGTCCCCCCCCTTGATGCTGGCGAGCGCCTGGCGGACAATCCGGGCCAGGTCGCCCGTGGAGAAGGGCTTGGACAAGAGCCAGGCTGCGCCCAGGGCCTGGATGCGGTCAGGGGGGATGACCATGCTGTAGCCGGTGCACAAAACTATGGGCACGTCCGGGCGCACCTCGCGCAGACGCGTGGCCAGCTGGATGCCGGTGAGCCGGGGCATGCTCTGGTCGGTGAGCACGAGGTCGAAGGCCTGCGGGCTGGCCAGGAAGGCCTGAAGCGCGGCCTCGGGCCGGTTGTGGGCGGTGACTTGGTAGCCCAGGGGCTCCAGGGTCTGGCGCGCCAGTTCGAGCAGGTCGGCCTCGTCGTCCACGAGCAGGATGCGCTCGCGGCCCTTGGGGTTGCGTTGGCGGGACTCGGGCCTGGGCTCGGGTCCCGCCGGGACCGTGGGCAGCAGCACCGTGAGGCGCGCGCCGGAGCCGGGGGAGTTCTCGGCCCAGACAGCCCCGCCCAGGCTGCTGACGATGCCGTGGACCACGGCCAGGCCGAGGCCGGTGCCCTGGCCGGAGTCCTTGGTGGTGAAGAAGGGGTCGAAGATGCGGCCCAGCGCGTCTGGGGCGATGCCCGGCCCGGTGTCCTCCACCACAAAGGCCAGGTATGGCCCGGCGGGCAGCCTGTGGCGGGGGTCTGCGGCGTCTTTTTCGAGGGTCACCTCGGCCGTGCGCACGGTCATGCGGCCGCCGTCCGGCATGGCCTGGGCGGCATTGGTGCACAGGTTCAGGACGATCTGGTGGATCTGGGTGGGGTCGGCCAGGATGGAGCAGCCGCGGTCCTCCAGGCGGGCGTCGATCTCGACGTCCTTGGGCAGGCTGGCCTCCATGAGCCGCAGGGCCTCGTTGATGACCAGGTCGGCGCGCAGGGTGCGTCGTTCGCGGTCGGCGCGGCGGCTGAAGGTGAGGATCTGGCGCACCAGCTCCTTGGCCCGGCTGCTGGCCTTGAGCACGCGCGTGAGGCTGCTCCTGGCCCGGCCTGCGGGCGGGGTGTCGTCCAGGGCCAGCTCGGTGAAGCCCATGATGGAGGCCAAAATGTTGTTGAAGTCATGGGCGATGCCCCCGGCCAGGGTGCCCAGGGCCTCCATCTTCTGGGCCTGCCAGAGCTGGCGCTCCAGCAGGCGCTTCTCGGTGACGTCGCGGCACACGGCCACGAAGCTGTTCACGTTGCCGTCCCGGTCGCGGATGGCCGAGACGGTGAACTCCACCTCCACGTTCTGGCCCTGAGGCCGCGCAAAGGAGCTGGTGCCGCGCCACACGCCGCCGCCCTCCTCCGGGTGGACCACGGAGTCCTGGTGCATGAGCGCGGCCTGCTGCACCTCGAGCACGGAGTGGCCGAGGCTTTTGGCCTCGGCGCCGGAGAGCCCGGTCATGCGCTCCAACGCCGGGTTGATGTAGGTGATCGAGCCGTCGCGGTCGGTGATGAGCACACCCTCGGCGGCCTGCTCGATGGCGCGGTG
>JANXYI010000045.1 GCA_025350085.1 Deltaproteobacteria bacterium | reverse complement strand
CCTTGCTGGAGAAGTCGATGCCGTAGAAGCAGGGGAAGCGGATGGCCGGGCAGGACACGCGCATGTGGATCTCGCGCGCGCCGAGCTCGCGCAGCTTCTTCACGCGGGTGCGGATGGTGGTGCCGCGTACGATGGAGTCCTCGACGATGAGGATGCGCTTGCCCTCGATCATGCTGCGCACGGGGTTCAATTTCACGCGCACGCTGAAGTTGCGCATGTCCTGGCTGGGCTGGATGAAGGTGCGGCCCACGTAGTGGTTGCGGATCATGGCCAGCTCCAGCGGCAGGCCCGAGGCCTGGGAATAGCCCACGGCCGCGTAGTTGCCGGAGTCCGGGAAGGGCATGACGAAGTCGGCGTCCACCGGCGCCTCCCTGGCCAGGGTGGCGCCCATGGTCTTGCGGCGCTCGTACACGCCCTCGTCAAAGACCATGGAGTCGGGCCGGGCAAAGTAGATGAGCTCGAAGATGCACTGGCGCTTGGGCGTGGGCTCGCCCGTCTCGCTTGTGAGGCGCATGGAGGTCAGCCGCCCCTTTTCCAGCACGATCATCTCGCCGGGCTCCACCTGGCGGATGTACTCGGCCTCGATAAGTCAAAGGCGCAGGTCTCGGAGGCGAAGACGTAGTTGTCGGCCAGGCGGCCCAGGCACAGGGGCCGGAAGCCATGCGGGTCGCGCACGGCGATGAGCTTGTTGTTGACCATGATGAGCAGCGAGTAGGCGCCCTTGACCCGGGCGCAGGCCTTGATGATGGCCTCCTCGATGGTGTTGCCGTTCATGTGCTTGGCGATCAGGTGGACAAAGACCTCGGTGTCCATGGTGGTCTGGAAGATGCTCCCCTGGTCCTCCAGCTCGCGCCTGAGCTCCAGCGTGTTCACCAGGTTGCCGTTGTGGCCGATGGCCAGGTGCATGTCCTTGAAGCGCACCAGGAAGGGCTGGGCGTTTCTGATGAGCGAGACCCCGGTGGTGGAGTAGCGGATGTGCCCGAGGGCGATGTTGCCCTTGAGCTCCTTGCTCAGGTGCCGTTCGTTGAACACGTCGTGCACCAGGCCCATGCCGCGCTGCTCGCGGATGCCCGCGCCGTCCCAGGTGACGATGCCGGCCGACTCCTGCCCGCGGTGCTGCAGGGCGTAGAGGCCGAAATAGGCCATGCGCGCGGCCTCGGGGTGGCCGTAGATGCCGAAGAGGCCGCAATACTCACGCTTCATGGTTGGGTCCTGTCCGGGGACATGCATCCGCCGGTTTTGAAAATATACTACCCGCCGGAGGCCAAGAGCCACCGGCTTTCGCCGCAACGTTGCGCAGATGTTTACTGCCCGCCGTAGTAGTCCTGCAGGCAGGTGACCCCGAGCCCCTGGCCGCGTTCCTCGCGTATGGCCTGGGCCATGGCCGCGGCCCCGGCCACCGTGGTGGTGTAGGGCACGTTGTAGAGCAGGGTCGTCTGCCTGATCTCCTTGGAATCGTTGACCGTCCGCTTGCCGGAGGGCGTGTTGATCACCAGGTCGATGGCCTTGTTCTTGATGAGGTCCACCACGTTCGGGCGGCCTTCGTTAACCTTGAACACCCGCGTGACCTCCACGTCTTCGGCTACCAGGTGGTCGGCCGTGCCGCCCGTGGCCACGATCTTGAAGCCCAGGTCGGCAAAGGCCTTGGCCACCGGGGTGATGGGCGCCTTGTCGCGGTCATTGACGGAGATAAACACGGTTCCGGAGCCTGGCAAGCGCTGGCCCGCGGCCAGCTGGGCCTTCATGAAGGCCAGGCCGAAGCTCACGTCGATGCCCATGACCTCGCCGGTGGAGCGCATCTCGGGCCCCAGCAGCACGTCCACGCCCGGGAAGCGGTTGAAGGGGAACACCGACTCCTTCACCGAGACGTAGCCGGACTTGCGCATTTTCCACGGCTTCAGGTCGCGCAATTTTTCGCCCAGCATGACGCGGGTGGCCAGCTTGGCGAGCGGCACGCCCGTGGCCTTGCTGACAAAGGGCACCGTGCGCGAGGCGCGCGGGTTGACCTCCAGGATATAGACCTCGGAGTCCTTGATGGCGAACTGGATGTTCATGAGCCCCACCACGCCGAGCTCCTTCGCGAGCTCCTTGGCCTGGCGCTCGATCTCGGCCACGATCTCGGGCGCGATGGTGTGCGGGGGCAGCACGCAGGCCGAGTCGCCCGAGTGTATCCCGGCCTCCTCGATGTGCTCCATGATGCCGCCGATGTACGTCTCCTCGCCGTCCGAGAGCGCGTCGGCGTCCACCTCGATGGCGTTCTCCAGGAACTTGTCGATGAGGATGGGGTGCTCAGGGGAGATGATCGACGCCTTGCCGAAGTAGTTGTTGAACTCCTCGTCGTCGTAGACGATCTCCATGCCGCGGCCGCCGAGCACGTAGGAGGGCCGCAGCACCAGCGGGTAGCCCAGGCTGTCCTTGATCTCGGTCGCCTGGGTCAGCGTCATGGCCGTGCCGCCCGCGGGCTGCTTCAGGTGCAGCTTGCGGATGAGCGCGTTGAACAGCTCGCGGTCCTCGGCGCGGTCGATGCTCTCCGGCGGGGTGCCGAGCAGCTTCACCCCGGCCTTCTTGAGCGCCACGGCCAGGTTCAGCGGGGTCTGGCCGCCGAACTGCACGATGACGCCGAGCGGCTTTTCAAACTCCACGATGTTCAGCACGTCCTCGTAGGTCACGGGCTCGAAGTACAGGCGGTCGGACGTGTCGTAGTCCGTGCTCACGGTCTCGGGGTTGGAGTTGACCATGATGGACTGCACGCCCATCTCCTTGAGCGCGAAGGAGGAATGGCAGCAGCAGTAGTCGAACTCGATGCCCTGGCCGATGCGGTTGGGCCCGCCGCCCAGGATGACCACCTTGCGCACGTCCCTGCTCTCGATCTCGCTCCCGGTCTCGTAGGTGGAGTAGTAGTACGGGGTGTAGGCCTCGAACTCCGCGGCGCAGGTGTCCACCAGATAAAAGGTGGGGATGATGGCCAGCGCCTTGCGCAGGGAGCGCACGCTGTCCTCGCTGGTGTTCCAGAGCACGGCCAGCTGGCGGTCAGAGTAGCCGTATTCCTTGGCGCGCTTGAGCAGGGGAGCCACGGCCGGGTTGGCGGCCGTGACCTGCTGCTTGAGTCCGAAGGCCTGCAGCTCGTCCTCCATGATCAGGATGTCGCGGATCTGGCGCAGGAACCAGGGGTCGATGAAGGTGGCCGCGTAGATCTCCTCCAGCGTGAAGCCGCAGCGCATGGCGTTGCGCATGGCGAACAGCCGGGCCGAGTTGGGCTTGCGCAGCAGGCGCAGGATCTCGTCGCGCTCGACCGTGCAGGCCTCGAAGCGCTTGCCCAGGCCGGGCATGCCGACCTCGAGCGAGCGCAGGCCCTTCTGCAGGGCCTCCTTGAAGGTGCGGCCGATGGCCATGGTCTCGCCCACGCTCTTCATGGACGTGGTCAGGTAGTCCTCGCTGCCCGGGAACTTCTCGAAGGTGAAGCGCGGGATCTTGATGACGCAGTAGTCGATGGACGGCTCGAAGCTGGCCATGGTCTCGCGCGTGATGTCGTTGGGGATCTCGTCGAGCGTATAGCCCACGGCCAGCTTGGCCGCTATCTTCGCGATGGGAAAGCCCGTGGCCTTGGAGGCCAGGGCCGAGGACCGCGACACGCGCGGGTTCATCTCCACGATGACCATGTCGCCGTTCACGGGATTGATGGCGAACTGGACGTTGCTGCCCCCTGTCTCCACGCCGATCTCGCGCATGATGGCCAGCGCCGCGTCGCGCATCTTCTGGTATTCGTCGTCGGTGAGCGTCTGGGCCGGGGCCACGGTGATGGAGTCCCCGGTGTGCACGCCCATGGCGTCCATGTTCTCGATGGAGCAGATGATGACGCAGTTGTCCTTCTTGTCGCGCATGACCTCGAGCTCGAACTCCTTCCAGCCGAGCACGCTCTCCTCGATCATGATCTCGCTCTTCATGCTCGCGGCCAGGCCCTGGGCCGAGATGGACTCCAGATCCTCCATGTTGTAGGCCACGCCGCCGCCGGTGCCGCCCATGGTGAAGGCCGGGCGGATGATCAGCGGGAAGGGCAGCGTGCGGCCGATCTCGCGCACCTCGTCCATGGTGCGGGCGATGCCGCTCTTCGGCACCTTGAGGCCGATGGCCTCCATGGCCGCGCGGAACAGCTCCCGGCTCTCGGCCTTCTTGATGGCGGGTATGGTCGCCCCGATGAGTTCCACATTGAACTTTTCCAGCACGCCCAGCTCGGCCAGGGCCAGCGCGGTGTTCAGCGCGGTCTGGCCGCCCAGGGTGGGCAGAAGCGCGTCCGGGCGCTCCTTCTCGATGATCTTGGCCACGGTGCCGGGCTCGATGGGCTCGATGTAGGTGCGGTCGGCCAGCTCCGGGTCGGTCATGATGGTGGCCGGGTTGGAGTTGACCAGGATGACCTCGTAGCCTTCCTCTTTCAGGGCCTTCAGGGCCTGGGTGCCGGAATAGTCGAACTCGCAGGCCTGGCCGATGACGATGGGGCCGGAGCCGATGAGCATGATCTTCTTGATGTCTGTGCGCTTGGGCATTGATTCCGCCGCTTGTGGTGTTTTTTTTGAGGTTCGTGCCGGGCGTTGAAACGGGAGATATCTACGTCATTCGCCGTCCGCAGGCAAGAGGCAGGCGCCTGGCGGCGCCGGTGGCGACCTTGCGGCGGCGCAGGCTGGATGTTGACAGGATTGCGCCGGTATTTTAGGAGATTTACAGTGCGAAACATCCCTCATGCCGACTGGAGGCACCATGACGCGAGGAAAATCGACCCTGGCACTGCTGGCCGCAGGTCTGGCCTGTCTCCTGCTCTGCGCCTGCGCCCCCCAGAACCCGGCGGCCGGAACCACGGCCCAGAAGGACGTCCAGTTCATGGGCACCACCGGCTTTGACTACAAGCTCTCGGCCTCGCTCGAGGCCAAACAGGAGCAGGTGGACGTGCTCTTCCCGGCGGTGATCACCCTGAACAACATCCCGGAGCGCATTGACAAGTGGCTGTCCAAGGTGGAGAAGTTCGGCGGCAAGGTGGAGATCCAGGCCGAGCCCGAGACCGGGCGTGGCCTGATCACCGAGATCTTCTCCATCTTCATCAAGGCCTTTGAGGCCGCCGAGGAGAAGCTCATCTACGCGCCGGCCAAGGACTACAACGTGCTCATCACCTACAAGGCCAAGACCGGCATCGTGACCAGGATGGCCTTTGTGCGCAAGCCCGCGGCCGTGATGCCTGCCCCGGCGCCTGCCAAGCCCGTCCCGTCCCTTTCCGGCAGCGGAAGTTAGCGCCCGGCCTAAAGCTTCCCGGCCCCCAGGCCGAAGAGACGGCATCTGGCGGGACTGACCTCTCGAAAGACATACCCCTTGGCCCAAGGCCGCTGACGGAGACGGACTCCGCTGGCGGCCTTGGACTTTTGTGGAGGCAGGCCGACCTGGAGCCTCCGGCGGCCGGGGGCCTCAGGCCCCCGGACCCCC
>JANXYI010000461.1 GCA_025350085.1 Deltaproteobacteria bacterium | reverse complement strand
CTTGTCCATGGACTTGTAGCTCTTCTGCGACAGGGGCCAGAAGATGAGCTTGATGAGCACGGTCAAGAGGATGATGGCCACGCCGTAGTTGTGCACGTACTGGTAGAACCAGTTGAGCAGCTTCAAAAGCGGCACGGCGATCAGGTGGAACCAGCCGAAGTCCACGGCGTCGGCCAGCTTGCCCGGCATGTCGGCCAGCATGGCGCGGTCGGCCGGGCCCATGTAATAGGAGCACTTGAGTGTCTTGGTCTGGCCGGGCTCGAAGCTGGCGGGCTGGGAAACGGCCAGGTTGAACACCTCGGCCTTGTGCAGGCCGTTTAAGTTCGTGTCCTCGGCGCCGGGCATAATGGCGATGAGGAAGTAGTTGCTCTCGATGGCGCCCCAGTTGACCTTGCCCTTGGAGTCGACGCCCTTCTTCTCCAGGTCATCGACGCTGGTCACTTCCTCGAACCCGCCCTTGGCCGGGCCGTAGGCGATGCGTGTGGGGTTGTACTTGTCCTCGCCGTGGGGCGAGAGGCCCTCGGTGGACACGGTGAAGGCCACGCGGCCAGCCACGACGCTGGCGCCCGGGTTGGTCACCAGCAGCTCCTCGGTGATCAGGTAGGAGTCGGCGGAAAGCGTCAGGCGGCGCTCCAGCTTGAGGCCGCCCGCCTCGCCGGTGAAGACGAGGGTCGTCTTCTGCCCGGCCTTGAGCTCCACGTCGCCGCCCTGGGCGGTCCAGCCTGCGCTGTTCCAGGTGTGGATCTCCTGGCCCGTGGGCTGCAGCACCACGCCGAGCGCCGCGCGGTCGCGGGCCTTGTCGCCGACCATGTCGATGAGGGGCGAGGCCGGGTCCAGGGTCTGGCGGAAGCCCGTCAGGTCGAAGCGCTCCAGCACGCCGCCCTGGCTGCTGAAGCGGGCCGAGAAGAGCGGGGTGGAGACGGAAATCTTGCGTGCCTGGCTGGCCGAATTGACGGCCAAGGCGGCCAGGTTCGGGGCCTTGGCCGTGGCCCCGGCCTCAGGCTTGGCCTCGGGAGCCCCGGTCTGGGCTGTTTGTGCGGGCTCGGTCTTGGTCTCCGCAGGCGGGAACACGTAGCTCCAGCCGAAGAGGACGACGAGCGAAAGGGCCAGGGCGATGATCAGACGTTTGGTGTCCATTGTGTCAACTCGCGTGGGTGTCGGGGATGTTGTGGAGGACTGCCCGGGGCACGGGATCATACCCGCCGCGGCACAGGGGCTGGCAGCGCAAGAGGCGCCAGAGCGCGAGCCCGCTGCCCTTGGCCGGGCCATGCGTCAGCACGGCCTGCCTGGCGTATTCCGAGCAGGTGGGCTCAAAGCGGCAGGAGCCCGCAAACAGGGGGGACAGAAGGCGCTGGTACAGCCAGATGAGCGCCAGCAGCAGGGTTTGCGCCGGATCGCGCAATAATGAGCGCAAGGTTTTGCGCATGGCTTTGCGCATTAGAGCCTCTCGTGGGGCGCCGCCGCCGTGGACTCCCGCAGCAGGCGGGCGAGCACGGGGGGGAACTCCTGTTCCACCAGGGCCAGGTCGACGGTCTTCGGGTCCAGATTGCGTTTCGGGACAACGACGATGTCCAGCGGCCTGTCGATCTCTTCCTGGTGCAGCCTGAAAAATTCGCGCAACACGCGCCGTATGCGGTTGCGCCGTACCGCCCGCCCAACTTTCCGGCTCACGGTGAGTCCGAGCCGGAGGCCCTCGCCCGCGTCAGCGCGGGGCAGAACAAAGAGGACGAAATGCCGGGTGAAGTACTTCCGGCCCTGCTCGTAGGCGGCCGTAAACCGGGCACTGACGAGCAGACGGCGGCTTCTTGGCCAGCCTAGAGGGCTAATCTCTTGCGCCCCTTCTGGCGGCGGCGGCGGATCATGGCCTGGCCACCCTTGGTGCGGGAACGGACCAGGAAGCCGTGGGTGCGCTTCCTTCTGATCTTGCTGGGCTGATACGTACGCTTGCTCATATGTGTTCTCCTGGGAGGATGTATTCTTTTCCGTTGGCGCGGAACCAAGCCCTATAGCCGTGTTGACGGCACTCGTCAAGCCCCCGGCGGCCGGTCCGGACCAAAAGCCCGCGCGGGTTGCCCCTTTGCGCCGCGGCTCTGTTCTGGTACCCTTTTGCGCATGGCGAAGCAAGTCTTCCTTTCCACCCACCGCAGCTACCGCGAGGCCATCACCCCGCAGCCGGGCGAGGTCGCGTTCCAGGTGGTGGTGGAGCAGACCGACCTCTTTGTCACCGCCGAGCTGGACCTGTCTGGCCCCATGCTCGACCTGGTGCGCAGCCTGCGCGGCGAGCTCAAAAATTTCATGGTCCTGACCCCGGGCTTCCGCGAGAGCCTGCGGCCCGTGCCCGCCCCGGACACGGCCCCGCTGGTGGCGCGCGAGATGGCGCGGGCCGCGGAGCTGGTGAACGTCGGGCCCATGGCCGCGGTGGCCGGGACCTTTGCCCAGCTCGTGGCCGACCACTTCCGGGGCTTAAGCCCGAACATCATCGTGGAGAACGGCGGCGACATCTATATGCACTCCACCCGCGAGCGCGTGGTGGCGCTGCTGGGCGACCCGGCAGGCGGGGCGCGCCTGGGCCTGCGCCTGAAAAAGAGCGATTTTCCGCTCAGCCTGTGCGCGTCGTCGGCCACCATTGGCCCGTCGCTGTCGCTGGGCCAGGGCGAGCTCGTGGTGGTGCGCTCGAAAAGCGGCGCTTTTGCCGACGCCGCGGCCACGGCCTTGGCCAACCTCATCGACACGGGCGACGACCTGGACCTGGTGCTGGCCAGCGCGCGCAAGATGGCTCCGCTCGGCCTGGACGGCGTGTTCGCCCAGGCCGGGGGCAAGCTCGGGGTCTGGGGCAAGATGGAGCTGGTGGCCCTGGACGGGTAGCAGCCGTCCTTGATTTGACAGCGGCCAGCCGTCCAGCGTCCAGCTGGCGATGGCGGCTAGCAGCCGTCCACGCGATCTCCCATTTCCTCAAGAATTGAACAGCCCTTGCCCGCCCCGTGATGTTGGGGCAGCGGGGCGTTTCGTGGGCGCTCACGTTCCGGCGCGGCTAGTGGCCTTCCCCGTGAAGGCAGACGTGGCCTGCGCCGTGCTCCATGCACAACACCTGCTTGTCCGCGAGCCTGCCGCCCAGCCAGGCGTTCAGGGCCGCGTCCACCGGGCCCGAGGCCCCGCGCACGACCTTGATGCCGGCCTGGCCCAGGCGCACCACCGCGCCCTCGCCCATGTTCCCGGCGATGAGCAGGGAAATGCCCATCTCGACCAGGGTCGGGACGAGGTTCGACTTGCAGCCGCAGGCCGGGGGCGGGGTGAAGCTCTCGCTCGCGGTCACGGCCCTGTTCTCGTCCAGGCTGTAGATGGTGAAGGACTCGCAGTGGCCGAAATGCTCGTCCACGCTGCCGTTGCGGGTGGGGATGGCGATCTTCAAGGGTGCCTCCAGCGGTTAGGTGTTGGGGTCGGCCTTCTGGCCGGAGCTGCAGCCGGACGCGCCCGGGCAGTCCTTGCGGTGGAAATCCGTGCCTGCGCAGGCCGGGCAGCAGTCGGGTCGGCCCGTGCCAAAGGGCTCGTCCCAGCTGTGGCCGCAGGCGCAGGCAAAGGTGCGCATTGTGAGCAGGGCTGCGGCCTCGGCCTCGGGCACGCCGTCCTTCAGTTCAATGCGCAGCAGGCAGCCCTGGACCAGGGCCCGGGCCACTTTCCGCCGCGCAGCCGCGATGGTCCGGCCAAAGGTCTGGCGCGACACGCCCATGCGCCCGGCCGCCTGTTCCTGGTACAAACCCTCGAAGTCCGCCAGGCGCAGGGCCTCGTACTCGTCCAACGCCAGCACCACCTCGTCAACGGAAGACGCTGGCACACCCATGGGCTTGAACAGCTTGCAGGCAGGCGCGCCGGAAACCCGGCGGCAGCATTTTGGTCGCGGCATGGCAGCCCTCCGTGGGAGGGCTAGTTATGGGCATATGCCCATAATGTCAAGGGGGGAAACGTCCTTCGCGGGGGCAGGGGTTTGTGCCCGCTGGCGTCAGGACCGCCGGGGCCTCATGCGGTGGGGGCGCGGCCCAACGCGGGCGGGCGCTGCCCGCGCCTCAGCGCTTGGTCAGGCCGTATTTCTTGAGCTTGTACTGCAGGGTGCGGCGGCTGATGCCCAGCGCGTCGGCGGTCTTTTCGCGGTGCCCGGCATAGGTGTCCAGGGCGCGCCTCAGGGTCTCGCGCTCGGCGTCCTCCATGGCGCTTTCCAGGGCATCGGGCAGGGCGTTTGGGGCAGTGCCGTTGCCGTGGGCAGGGCAGGTGCCTGTGCTGACCAGCCCGGCCAGCTGCGGGGGCAAGAGGTCCGGCCCCAGGGTGTCGGCCCGGGCCAGGATGAGCGCGCGTTCGAGCACGTTTTCCAGCTCGCGCACGTTGCCGGGCCAGGCGTGGCGCGCCAGCGCCTCCAGGAAGGCCGGGCTGAGCGCCCGGATCTCCTTGTGGTTCTTCTGCCCCAGCTTGCGCAGCAGATACCCGGTCAGGACCGGCAGGTCGTCCATGCGCTCGCGCAGGGGCGGGATGGGGATCTCCAGCACGGCCAGGCGGTAGAACAGGTCCTCGCGGAAGCGGCCGCTGGCCACGTCGGCGCGCAGGTCGCGGTTGGTGGCGGCCAGGATGCGCACGTCGGTCTCCACGCTCTTGACCGAGCCCAGGGGCTCGATGAACTTTTCCTGGAGCGCGCGCAGGAGCTTGGCCTGCAGGTGCCCGGGCATGTCGCCGATCTCGTCCAGGAACAGGGTGCCGCCGCTGGCTAGCTGGAAGCGGCCGGGCTTGTCCTTCAGCGCGCCGGTAAAGGCGCCCTTGACGTAGCCGAAAAGCTCGCTCTCCAGCAGGTCCGCGGGCAGGGCCGCGCAGTTGACCTTGACCAGCGGCTTGCGCGAGCGCGGGCTGGCCCGGTGCAGGCCGTCGGCCACCAGCTCCTTGCCCGTGCCGCTCTCGCCCAGGATGAGCACCGTGGCCTCGCTGGGCCCGGCCTGCTCGATGAGCTCGCGCACACGCATGATGCCGGGGCTCACGCCGATGATGCCGCCGTCGTTGCCCGTGCGCTCGGCGCGCAGCCGCGCGTTCTCGTCGATGAGGCGGCTGTACTCGTAGCTCTTTTCGAGCACGGCCTTCA
Source organism: Deltaproteobacteria bacterium (assembly GCA_025350085.1). GTDB lineage: Bacteria > Desulfobacterota > Desulfovibrionia > Desulfovibrionales > Desulfovibrionaceae > Humidesulfovibrio. The sequence goes on along the minus strand of JANXYI010000461.1, from coordinate 2,627 downwards.
GTTCCTCGTTGTCCGCGGGCTTGGTCAGGTAGTCGAACGCCCCCTGCTTCATGGCGTCCACGGCCGAGCCCACGCTGCCGAAGGCGGTCAAGAGCACCACAGGCAGGCCGGGCAGCCGCGTGTGCAGCTCGCGCAACAGCGTCAGGCCGTCCATGCCGGGCATCTTCATGTCCACCAGGGCCACGTGGGGCTGGACCTTGGCCAAGAGTTCCAGGGCCTTGTCGCCGCTCGGGGCCTCGGCCACGCTCCAGCCGGCGTCTTCCAGCACGGCGCGCACCATGAGCCGGTGGCTGGGTTCGTCGTCCACCACCAGCACCGTGCGTTCGTCGGACCTCGTCATTTGGCGTTACCTCCGGCGGCGATTTCAACGGGAATACCCGGCTCAGCGGGAAGATCCGGGCAGTCGGGAAAATAGAGGCGCACGGTGGTGCCCGCCCCCGGTGCGGAGTCGATGAGCGCACGGCCCTTGTGGCCGCGCATGATGCCGAGCACAATGGCCAGCCCCAGGCCCGTGCCTTGGCGCTTGGCCGTGAAGAAGGGCTCGAAGGCCTGGGCGCGCACGGCCTGGTCCATGCCCTGGCCGTTGTCGGCCACGCTGACCCAGACCCCGGCCCCGTCGCCGGTCTCCTCGCGCCGGGCCGCGAGCGTGATGCTCCCGCCCTGGTCGGGCACGGCGTCCAGGGCGTTGACGATGAGGTTCAAAAGCGCCTGCTTGAGCGCGTCCTCGTCGGCGCAGATCCCGGTCTCGGCCAGGTCGAGGACCGGGGTCACGTGCTTGGCCTCCAGGTCGAAGCGCAACAGCCCGCGCAGGCCCTCGACGACGCGCGCGAGGTCCACCTGGGCCGGGGCCAGCTCGCGCGGCCGGGCCAGATACAAGAGGTCCGTGACCACGCGGTTCAGCCGGTCGGCCTCCTGGACCATGGTGCAGGCATACGAGGCCAGCGGCTCCTGGCCCCTCAGCTTGGTGGCGAAGAGCTGGGCAAAGCCGCGCAGGGAGGAAAGCGGGTTGCGGATCTCGTGGGCCACCCCGGCGGCCAGCGAGCCGATGGCCGCCAGGCGCCTGGCCTCGGCCAGGTCGTCCTCCAGGGTCTTCAGCTGCGTGCGGTCGCGCAGGAGCACGAGCTTTTCCTCGGGCTGAGGCGGCTGCCGGTCTGCGCCGGGCTCGCCGTGCAGGGGCAGGCAGAGCACCTCCAGGACGCGGCCGTCGTGCTCGTACTGGCGCCATTGCTCGGGCCGGGAGCCGTCCGTGGCGGCCAGCTCGGCAAAGGGAAATGCGCGGAAGTTCCGGCCGATGAGCTCTGCCTCGCCGTCCTTTCCGCCGCCGGTGTCCCCAAGAAGCAGGCGCGCGGCCGAGCCGTTGGCCGAGAGGATGAGCCCGTCCGCCGCCAGCGTCAGCAGGCCGTCGGGCATGTTGTCCAGGAGCTTGGACTGGAAGCGCTCCAGCTCCGCGGCCTTGAGGGCCTGGTTGCGGCGGTTCAGGTAGGCCAGGGCCAGGAACCAGAGCGCCGCGGCCGCGGCCAGCACGTAGCCGGTCTGGAGCAGGGCCGCGCGGCGGTAGGCGTTGAACTGGGCCATGTGCCGGTCCGGGCTCAGGGCCGAGACCAGGAACAGCGAGGGCACGTCGGCCAGGCGCGCCGGACCGGGCAGGTCGGGCACGGGCGGCTGGCCCGACCCGCGGCTCATCATTCCAGGCCCCATTCCAGGACCATGGCCCGGCCCCATGCCGCGCTCCATGCCGCGCAATAGATCCGGACCAGAGCCCGGCCCCCTGCCGCGCGAGCGCAGCTCCGGGGGCAGGGGCGGCACGCCCTGGACCACGTCGGAGCATAGCCGCGCCAGGCTGGGCCGGGCGCGCAGGGCCGAGAACAGGGCGGTCTTGCCGTGGTAGGAGAGCGGCCCGGACCACTGCCCGTTGACCTCGAGCTCGGCGATGATCTCCTCGGGCAGGGCGATGGCCTCGGTCTGCTCGTCCTTGGCCGAGGACACGAGCAGGGTGCCGTCCTCGCCGAAGATGCCCAGGAACACGATGTCGCCCGAGGCGGTGACCTCCTGGAACACGTCGTGGATGGTCGGGAACAGGCGCTCCGAGAGCCCCGGGGAGCGGCCCATGGTGTGCATGATGCGCATGAGGTTGGCCTCGACCCCGTGGAGCACGGCCCCGGCCGAGAGCAGCAGATGCTGGTCCACCAGCTCGCGCTGGCGGCGGATGTTCTGCCAGGTGAGAAACACGCTGCCCACGCCCAGGATCAACAACGCGACCACGGCCGCCAGCAGCGGGCCCTTGTCTTTGTGGGGAGAGCGCAGTTCCATGTTCCTGTTTCCGCAGCTGTTTGGCGTTGTGTTCCGCTGGCGTGGCATCGGCCCAAGCTCGACTGTGCATGGCCGCTTCGGGCGCGGCTGTCAACAATTCCGGCTCTGGCTGCCGGCCCGGAGAATGAAAGGGCGGCCCGGCTGGGGGGTGACCAACCGGACCGCCTGTGGCCGAACCGCCTTAGGGACGATGGGGCGAGGAGAGTCTAGTTGCAGGTGCCGCCGGGGCAGGCGCCGGGGCCGCCCTGGGTGCCGGGGCCGGAGCAGTCGCCGCCGCCCATGCCGCCGCCCATGCCGCCACGATGATAGCCGCGGCC
>JANXYI010000449.1 GCA_025350085.1 Deltaproteobacteria bacterium | reverse complement strand
CGCGTCGCCCAAAACCCCAACATGGTGGCCCAGCACACGGCCTCGGGCGTGGTCTTCGGCTTCCGCTCCCAGGTGCTGAACCGCACCATGAACCCCGCCCCGCTCCTGTTCCTGGCCTTCCCGGACAGCGTGAACCGGGTGGTGCTGCGCCGCGACGAGCGCGTGAGCGTCAACATGCCCTGCACCATCCACGGCAAGTACGGCGCGCACGAGGCCATGATCATGGACCTGACCCCGGCGGGCTGCCGACTTTCGGCCAAGATCGACATGAAGAGCCCCTTGCGCGAGGCCCAGCCCGGCGACCAGCTCATCCTGAACTGCGACCTGGGGCGCGGCCAGGAGCTCACCGCGCCCATTGAGCTGCGCCGCGTACTCAGCGAAAAGGGCCTGCTGTTCCTCGGCGCGCAGTTCGTGGACCTGACCAGGGAGCACTCGCAGATGGTGGCAGGCTATGTCGACGGCCTGCTCCAGTTCCTGAACCGCTAGCGCGCGCCACGCAGAAAAGACCGCCAGGAGAGTCAACCTTGGCGGCCTTTTGGCGAGGCCCACAGCCCGCGCCAAGCCTTACAATCCGCGTTTATGCAGCCAGCGCAGCAGGAGCGCCCCGAGCACGCAGAACCAGGGGATGAGCACCCAGTGGTGCCGCCCCATGAGCTCTGGCAGGGTCAGCGGGCCAAAATCGCCCCAGGTGAGCACCGTGGCCTTGAAAAACGGGTAGACCTCGGCATACAGCGCCGTGCCCGGGCAGTAGCCGAGCAGCGCCCAGCCCGCGCCCCGGCGACATACGGGGTCCAGGGTTTGCCGCGACGCGTTGTGCCCATTGACTTTCCTCCTGTTGTTATCCACATTCCGGATGGGGGCAGTGTATACCGTACGTAATTCTGCACTTCAGACAAGCCCCGAGCCGCGGCAGGGCCACCTTTTCCGCCGGGATTCGGCCTCATGCGGCTTGCCTTTTTTCGGAATTGGGGGCAAAAATTAAGTACTTCTCGCAAACTGAACGAAAAACACCCACCACAGAGGACGCCATGCCCGTCAAGAAAGCCGTCAAGAGTGCAGCCAAGCCCAAGGCCAAGCCCGCGTCCAAGATCGACGACGAGCCCATCCTGCCCCCGACGCGCTGCCGCCCGGTGGACACCCTGCAGGAAGACATCCGCAAGCACATGTTCGCCTTCCTGGGCAAGGACATCACCCGCGCGGGCCTGCACGACTACTTCAAGGCCGTGGCCTACACCGTGCGCGAGCGCATGGCCGAACACTGGATACGCACCCAGCGCTCCTACTACGACAAGAGCTCCAAGCGCGTGTACTACCTGTCGCTGGAGTTCCTCGTGGGCCGTTCGCTCAAGAACAACGTGCTCTGCCTGGGCATGGAGGAGCAGGTGCGCGAGGCGCTGACCGCCATGGGCCAGGACTACGAGGAGATCTCCGAGGTGGAGTGGGACGCTGGCCTCGGCAACGGCGGCCTCGGGCGCCTGGCCTCCTGCTACCTCGACTCCATGGCCACGCTCGGCATCCCGGGCTACGGCTACGGCATCCGCTACGAGTACGGCATCTTCCACCAGAGCATCCAGGACGGCTGGCAGGTGGAGCGCCCGGACAACTGGCTGCGCTTCGGCAACCCCTGGGAATACGACCGCTCCGGCTACCTCTTCCCGGTCCAGTTCGGCGGGCACGTCAACGCCTACGTCGACGACCAGAAGCGCCTGCGCCACGTCTGGGAGGGCGGCGAAAAGGTCATGGCCATGGCCTACGACATGATGGTGCCGGGATTTGAGAACGGCAACGTCATCAACATGCGTCTGTGGAGCGCCAAGTCCAGCCGCGACTTTGACCTGGAGTTTTTCAACTCCGGCGCCTACCTGAAGGCCATCGAGGACAAGGCCAAGAGCGAGAACATCTCCAAGGTGCTCTATCCCACGGACTCCTTCGTCGAGGGCCAGGAACTCAGGCTCAAGCAGCAGTACTTCTTCGTGGCCGCCACCTTCCACGACATCACGCGGCGCCACCTGAAGCACCACCAGCACTTCGACGAGCTGCCGGACCTCGTGGCCGTGCAGCTGAACGACACCCACCCGGCCAT
>JANXYI010000030.1 GCA_025350085.1 Deltaproteobacteria bacterium | reverse complement strand
TGTCCATCTGGCCCGTTGTCTTCTGGGCCAGCTTGAGCATGTCCTTCCCGGACATGCTGACCAGGAGCATCGCGACGAAGGTCAGGAAGTAGCCGAAGACGAACTTGGGGAAACGCTCCCAGATCATGGAGGCCTTGACCTCGCCCTTGCACTCGATCTTGGTGCACCACACCATGGCCAGCACAAAGGCCCAGATGCCGATGAACATGTCGATGAAGATCTTGCTCGTCACCGCGGGCATGGCGATCCAGCCCGGCTCGTAAATGGTCCCTGCCGCGGCCGCCTTGGCCCGGACCAGGGAGTCCACGATGGTACCGGAGGCAATGGCCGCGCCGTCGGTCTTCACCGCCAGGCCCATCCAGTCGCCCGCGACCATGGGATGCATCCACAGGAGCTCGCGCGACATGAACGGCAGGATGATGAGTTCGACCACCGCAAAGATGACCACGAGCGACGAGACCATGATGGACACCACGGGCCGCGCGCGGATGGCCGCGCCCGTGGCGATGGCCGCGGACACGCCGCAGATGGAGATGCCCGAGGCCAGCGGAACGGCCCATTCACGATTGAACTTGAACAGGGTGCGGGCCACCAGGTAAACCACGGCCCAGTCGATCAGATAGACCTCGATGGAGGCGCACAGGCCCCGGAACAGGATGGCCTGGCCCATGCCCAGGTGCTCGGCGGCCTTGGCGCCCAGGGCCGCGCCCAGGATCACGATGGCCGTCTTGACGTAGAGTTCGGGCCGCGTGGCCTCGGACATTACGTCGACCAGCTTGGGGAAGAAGTTCCCCACCACCAGCCCGGCCAAAAGCGCCACGATGAACCCGGCCTCGCCCGTCAGGTTGAGCGACCAGCTGATGCCGAACTTGTCGAACTGGTTGTGAGTCGCGGCGATGTAAGCGTAGTGGCCGAGGACCCAGCAGAAGTAGCTGATCCAGAAGACCAGGGTGAAGCCCACCGCAAATTTCTTGAGGTTGGCGTCCAGGGCTCTGGACGTGATCAGCATGAACACGAGGAGGAACACATAGGTGAGAAAGAGGGATGCAATTGCAGGCAGGCCCTTGAACGTGGCCGAGACCGGTGCGATGGCCTTGCCGAAGTCGGTCCAGACGTTGGCCTTGGCCGCCCAGCCCAGGACCTCGATGCCGAGGAATCCGATCAGGCCCAGGCAGAAGATGAACAGACCCAGCCAGAATGCAATCCAGTCCTCGCTCAACACCTTTTTCTTGACGTCTTCCATGCCCGTTGCCTCCTTGATGGGGATTACAGCCATGCCGCCAGCCGATTTCTCTCCCTGGGCAAATCCCCCTTTCCGGACATGGTGCTGCGGGCTTAGTGTGTCTCGGGCGCACAAGTTCCCGCAGCCGGTATCGAGATACGGTTCTCCTGATCGCGTTCGGCCGCCATTCCGGGGGGGCACCGAGCGTATGTATTTTGGGTGTATATACAGCACCACCGGGTGGGAATGTCCAGTGAAATCCTGGGGCCTCTCGGCAATGGGGCGAAATTTGACGTAAAATGGCCCTGCCGGGGCGCCTACTGCGGGCGCTGGCGATAGCCGCGCGCCAACTCGTTCTCGATCTTGGTGAAGGATGATTCGGACGCCATACTGCCTCCATGCGCTGCGGGGGGGGCTCCAGGGTTACGTATCCCGGGATTCGTAGCGGATGAAAGGGAGGGCGCAGGGCCAACGCGAGGAGGAACATGCGGAGGCTTATGAGACATTTAGTCTTCCAAGAGTTCCAACACGATACAGGGGTTGAGTCTTAAGCGATTCACAAAAACCTTGACGTCCAGGGAACAAGGATGCCTTATTGATGTTCATTCTGTTTAGCTCGCGTAAAAAATCCCACCTTCTTTCTTTAGGGAATATGAGCTTCTTGGGTCTGAAGAACCTGCCCTGAGCCCTTATTGTCTCTTCGATGTCTGTCCGGATCGATGTGGGACACAAAAACAAACTTTGTTGAAAAAGTTGCCTTTCGGAAACGATTCTAGGTTCCCATGCAAAAACAGCATCATCTACAGGAGGGCGCCTTCTTGAATATTTCAATATAAAATTACGTGCGACTTCATCATGGCCAGAAACCCTATTAACTGGTATGAGATATAAAGAAAAATCATCAATACCTTCCGATGCAGCAAAGAACAAAGCAACGAAAGGAGAAAAAGAAAAATCCAACATCCTTGTCGGGCAACCATAATGCTGCATCAGCGCAAGGCATTCAAGATGCTCACCTTCAGGCGGCATATTGTTAATGTATAGACCCGCCCCATTTTGAAAAGAGCGCAACATCCGATATTCTTGATTTTCCTCGCTTAAGCCAAGCTTCTTAATGTGGAATTTGATGTAATCAAAGTGCCTTTCCAAGGACGTTTGGAGGTGCCAAGAGTGGTCTGATTGCCCGCGAAAAATCCATTGCCTGTGCTCCTGTATCGGTGGTAAAATTTTAAGCAAAGCTTCCCAAGAATCAATAATTTTACCCTTGAGCTTTGGCATATATCCTCCCTCTAGAACGAGAGGGGGGCTCATCCAACTTAATGAATGAGCCCCCTCGCAACATCACCTAGTGATTATTATTCAAATCACTCTTCTTCGGCCTCGCCGGAGAACCAGCTCTCAGCCAGGATCGGGCCGTAGTAGATGGCCTCGTCCTCCAGGTCCTCCTCGATGCGCAGGAGCTGGTTGTACTTGGCCAGCCGGTCGGATCTGCAGAGCGACCCGCTCTTGATCTGGCCGGCGTTCACGCCCACGGCCAGGTCCGAGATGAAGGCGTCCTCGGTCTCGCCCGAGCGGTGGGAAACCACCGTGGTGTACGCGGCCTGCTTGGCCATCTCGATGGTGTCGAGCGTCTCGGTCACGGTGCCGATCTGGTTCAGCTTGATGAGAATGGAGTTGGCCACCCCGCGCTCGATGCCCTCGGCCAGGATGTCCGGGTTGGTGACGAAGATGTCGTCGCCCACGATCTGGATCTCGCTGCCCAGGCGGTCGGTCAGGGTGGCCCAGCCGTCCCAGTCGCCCTCGGCCATGCCGTCCTCGATGCTGACGATGGGGAAGCGCGACACGAGATCGGCGTAGTAATCCACGATCTCGGCGCTATCCATGACCTTGCCCTCGCCCTTCAAGTTGTACTTGCCCTTGTCGAAGAATTCAGAGGCAGCGGCGTCCATGCCCAGCGCGATCTCGTAGCCCGGGTTGTAGCCCGCGCCCTCGATGGCGCGGATGATGTATTCCAGCGCCTCGGCGTGGCTCTTCATGTTCGGCGCGAACCCGCCCTCGTCGCCCACGCTGGTCACATGCCCGTCCTTGGCCAGGATGCTTTTGAGCATGTGGAAGGTCTCCGAGCCCATGCGCAGGGCGTCGGCAAAGGTCTCGGCGCCCAGCGGCAGGATCATGAACTCCTGGATGTCCAGGTTGTTCGGGGCGTGCGCGCCGCCGTTGATGATGTTCATCTGGGGCACGGGCAGGAGCTTGGCGTTGACGCCGCCCAGGTACTGGTACAGCGGCAGGCCCAGGAAGTTGGCCGCGGCGCGCGCGTTGGCCATGGACACGCCGAGCAGGGCGTTGGCGCCCAGGCGGTTCTTGTTGTCCGTGCCGTCCAGGTCGATGAGCGAGTTGTCCAGCGCCACCTGCCGCAGCCCGTCCATGCCCACGATGGCGTTGGCGATCTCTTCGCGCACGTTGTTCACGGCGATGGATACGCCCTTGCCGCCAAAGCGTTTCTTGTCGCCGTCACGCAGTTCCAGCGCCTCGCGGGTGCCGGTGGAGGCGCCGGAGGGCACGGCCGCGCGGCCCGAGGCCCCGGACTCGTAGGTGACTTCGACCTCGACGGTGGGGTTGCCGCGGGAATCCAGTATCTCGCGCGCCCAGACAGCGATGATGGTGCTCATATCTACTCCTTCGTTGGTGACCATGGCGTTGGTGGCCGTGACGTTGGTGCCCGTGACGGTTGGTGACGGAAAGTTGGGTCGCAATGCTCTATTGGCGGCTTTACATCATTTTCCTGGCGGATTCAAATGCATTTCTGCAACATTTCGCGGATCAGCGGGCGGATTCCCAGGCCAGGAAAAGGCCTTCCAGGAGCAGCTCCTCGCGCACCTCGTGGATGGCCGGGCAGACGGACGCGATCATGGGGGCAAAACCGCCGGTGGCGATGACGCGCAGGTCGCCCCCCTTGGCGTCCGGGCCTGTGCCCGGGGCGACGCCCAGGCTCTGCGCCAGGCGCGCCACAAGCCCCTCGACCAGGGCCGCGAAGCCGAAGATGAAGCCCTGGTTCAGGCTGTCCGCGGTGCTGGTGCCGATGCGCAAGGACCCGGCCAGCTGAGCCGGGCCGAGCTCGAGGGTGATCTGCGGCAGCTTGGCCGTGCCGGTGGCCAGCGCCCGGGCCGAGGACAGCACGCCTGGGCAGATGAGCCCGCCGAGGTAGGCGCCCCCCTGCACGCAGTCAAAGGTCGTGGCCGTGCCGAAGTCGACCACGATGAGATTGTGGGCCTGGCAGGAGGAGCGCGCGCTGTAGGCCGTCACCAGCCGGTCCGCGCCGACCTCCTGGGGCCGGGCGTAACGGTTCTCGATGGGCAGCGCGATGTCCTCGGGCACGAAGCGGATGCCCTGGCCGGGCCGGCCAAAGAAGCGGGCGGCCGCGCGGGTGAGTACCGGGTTCATGGGCGGCACCACGGAGCAGGCCACGATCTCCGCGATCTCGCCGGGGTCCAGGCCCTCCACGCGGCAGATGTCCAGGAGCTGGAGCCCCCAGGCGTCGGCCGTGGCCAGGCTGCCCGCGGGCGCGGTGGGCAGGGCGTAGGAGGTGCGGATGCCGTGGCCGGGCCGGGCCAGGCCGATCTTCACGTTGGTGTTGCCCACGTCGAGCAAAAGCACGGTGTCCATAGAGGTGTCCTCGTCAGGGGTGGGTCCGGGTTGAAAAAATGCGGTGCCAACAGGCGCGCGTCGGACTATCCGTTGCCAGCCCCCGCTCCCGCGTGTATTGCCAGGGAAAGGCAATCCGTCAAGGAGAATGCGCATGGTTTCGGCCCAACTGATCACGATGGACCCGGCCCGACTCATCCCTGCGGCCGAGGCCATCCCCTCCCCCTGGGGCTGGTTCGAGGCCCTCTTGCTCCTGACCTTTGTCCTGCACATCCTGTTCATGAACCTCACCGTGGGCTCGGCCGTCATCGCGCTGGCCGGGCGGCTCACGGGCGACAAACATGGATCAGGGCGCGACCTGGCGCGCGAGCTGGGGCACCGGCTGCCGACCTTCCTGGCCCTGCAGATCAACCTGGGCGTGGCCCCGCTGCTCTTCGTGCAGGTACTCTACGGCCAGCTCCTGTACACCAGCTCGGTGCTCATGGCCGGGTGGTGGCTCTCGGCCATTGCCGCAGTGATCCTCGGCTACTATGGGCTGTATGTGCACGACGCGAAGTTCGAGTCCGGGGGCGGGCTCTCGCGTCTGGCGCTGATGCTCTCCCTGGCCTGCCTCGTCTACACCGGGTTCCTGCTCTCGAACAACATGACGCTCATGCTGCGGCCCCAGGCCTGGGACGTGTACCTGACCAACCCGCGCGGCAGCTTTCTCAATCTGTCCGACCCCATGCTCTGGCCGCGCCTGGCACACATGCTCCTGGCCGCCCCGGCCGTGGCCGGGCTGTACGCGGCGCTCATCGGCGTGAAGAAGCGCCGCACGGACTGGGTGGAGCACGGGCTCAAGTGGTTCACCCGGCTGACCATGCTGCAGGTCCTGGTCGGCGCCTGGCTGCTGGCGTCCCTGCCGCAGCGGGTGCTGCCTGCCTTCATGGGCCGCGACATGCTGGCCACCGGGCTTTTGTGCCTGGGCGTGGCCCTGGGCCTGGCCGCTCTGGTGGCGGGCCTGCGCAGGAAGCCCGCCCTGGCCGCCGGGCTCGTCCTTGGGGCCATGCTGTTCATGGCCGCCACGCGCGCCGAGGTGCGTCAGCTGACCCTGGCCCCGTACTTTACGCCAGCAAGCCTGCCCGTGACCGGCGACCAGACGCCGCTTGTGCTGTTTGTTGTCTCACTCGCCGTGTCCCTGGCGGCCATTGCCTACATGCTGCGGGCCTATGCCCGGACTGACGGCCAGACAAGAGGCCGGGGCTAGGCCATGGAATATCCCATCTGGCACCTGACGACCCTGGCTGGCGGCTTCTGGATCGCGCTCATCGGCACCTTCCACGTGTTCCTGGCGCACTTCGCCGTGGGCGGCGGCCTGTACCTGGTGTTGTCCGAGATCTACGCCCGTAGGCTGGGCAGCCGCGTGCTGCTGGAGCACGTCAAGAAGCACACGCGCTTCTTCCTGCTCATCACCATGGTCGCGGGCGGGGTCACGGGCGTGGGCATCTGGTTCACCATCGGGCTGCTCTCGCCCCAGGCCACGAGCACCTTGCTCAAGGTCTTCGTCTACGGCTTTGCCACGGAGTGGGCCTTCTTCCTGGCCGAGATCGTGGCCCTGCTCGTGTACTACTACGGCTTTGAGCGCATGGAGGCGCGTGAGCACCTGCGCATGGGCTGGCTGTACTTCATCTTCGCCCTGCTTTCGCTGTTCACCATCAACGGCATCGTGGGCTTCATGCTCACTCCGGGCCAGTGGCTCGTGACCGGCAATTTCTGGGACGGCTTCTTCAACCCCACCTTCTGGCCCCAGGCCGCCCTGCGCACGGCCATCGCGCTGACCCTGGCCGGGCTGTTCGGCTTTGTCACGGCCACGCGCATCGGCGAGGACGACGCCCGCGAGCGCATGGTGCGCCTGGCCGTGGCCTGGACCCTGGTGCCGCTTCTGGCTTGCTTTGCCGCGGGCTGGTGGTACATCCAGGCCCTGCCCCAGGCCCAGCAGGAGATGGTGCTGCTGCGCTCGGAGCGCATCGCGGGCTTTTTGCGCGGGTTTCAGTATTTTGCCGGGGCCGCGGCGCTTGGCGCGCTGATTTTGGCCGTGAAGACGCCCCGGGCCGTGCGCTTCCCCCTGGCGCTGCTGGTCCTTTTGACCGGCTGGGGGCTCATCGGCAGCTTCGAGTTCGTGCGCGAGGCCGCGCGCAAGCCTTATCTCATCTTTGGCCATACCTATTCCAACGGCATCCGCGTGGGCGCGGACAAGACCATCGGCGAGGCAGGCTATCTGGCCCAGGCCAAATGGGCGCGCATCCGCACGGTGACCCCGGAAAACCGCCTGGCTGCGGGTGCGGAGCTGTACCAGCACCAGTGCGCCAGCTGCCACTCCATCGGCGGGCCCATGAACGACATCAAGCCCTGGGCCGCCACGCTGACGGCCGAGGGCCTAGCCGGCCTTTTGGAGGCGCTCAACCTGGCCAACCCGGCCATGCCGCCCTTTGTGGGCAATGGGCCTGAGCGCGAGGCCCTGGCCGCGTACCTCTCCGAGGGCCTGCTGGGCGCCCAGCCCGTGGCCGAGGCCCCGGTGGCCCTGACCGAGCTGCCCACCGACATCCCGCCCTTTGACGCGCAAAAGGACGACTACGTGCTCCTGGCCTGGTCGGGCCTGGGCATGCACATGGCGGTGGAGGCCCAGGGCGTGTTCACCCTGCGCCCGGCCCAGGCCGAGCTCTTTGCCCAGCTCATAAAGCGCGGTGACCCCCCGGGCAAGGTCACGGACGGGGTGGAGCTTTCCTTCGCCGTGGACGGGGCCAAGGAGGGCGGCGGGCAGCCCGTAGGCATGAAGCCCATGGAGGGCCGCGACTGGTTCCAGGCTCCGGCCATAGCCATCAGCCCGCGCCGGGCCGACGGCGTCTTCAACCCCTACCCGCTGGTCACGGTGGAGGCCCGCGACACGGCCAGCCGAAGCGTGCTGGCGCGCACCAGGGCCGTGCTGCCCGTGTCCGACGAGGTCGGCTGTGCCTCCTGCCACGGCGGCGCACGGCCGCTTGGGGCCACTGGCTCGGGCATCAGCCCGGAGACGGGCTTGAACATCCTGCGCATCCACGACCGCACGAACCGCACCAGCCTCATCGCCCAGGCCAAGGCGGGCCGGGTCGTGGCCTGCACCTCCTGCCACGCCGATCCGCTCATGGGCGCCGAGGGCCAGGCCGGGCTCATGGGCATTTCCGCGGCGCTGCACGGCTTCCACTCCAGCACCCTCAAGGGCCGCGGGGCCGAAGCCTGTGGCCGCTGCCACCCCAGCCGCGTTGACGGGGCCACGCGCTTCCACCGCGGGCTGCACGCCCAGGCCGGCCTGGACTGCGTCACCTGCCACGGGGCGCTGGAGGACCACGCCGTGGGCCTGCTCAAGCGCGAACTGGAGGCGGGCAAGCGCGGGGCCAAGAGGCTGCTCACCCAGATCACCCCGCAGTCCGGCCCGGCGCAGAACATCCCCCCGCGCACTGCCTGGGCGCAAACCCCGGACTGCCTGGCCTGCCACCAAAACTTCGGCCCGCCCGACCCCAGCCGGTCCTTCGGCAACTGGACCAAGGTCGCGCCCGAACGCTTCAAAAGCCGCCTGGACGAGATCGGCGCGCTGTCCTGCCCGGCCTGCCACGGCGCCCAGCACGCGCTCACCCCGTCGCGCAACCCCTACGGCCGCGACCGCGACAACATCCAGGCCCTGCAGTACCAGAAGCTGGCCCGGCCCATGGGCAGCCAGGGCAACTGCCCCGTGTGCCACAAGACCAAAATGACCGACCCCGTGCACCACCCGAACCTCATCCGCAAACCTTAGGGGGGAGCAATGATCGCGCGTGAATGGAAATGTCTGTGCCCCCGGCGGTTCCGCGAGGGCTTCCTGGAACACCTGGCACGCACAGGCATCCGTGAGGCCCAGGCCACGCCGGGCTATCTGGGCCACCAGGTGCTGGAACGCCTGGCCGAGAGCTGCCCCACGGCGCGCTCGGCCAGCGTGGAGATCGGCATTGTCACCTACTGGGAGACCTGGGAGGCCGTGCACGTCTTTGCCGGGAACGACCCGGAACGCGCCGTGCTCTACCCTGGCGACGAGCGCTTCGAGATCATCCCGGACAAGCACGTGCGGCACTACGAGGTGCTGGAGACGGCAATGAAGTAGAGGCGGGAGGTGTGCCCCCGGCCCCCCCCTTGACGCCGAAAGGGCTGTTTCAGGAGGAACCTGAAACAGCCCTTTCGGCTTGTGTGGGTCAGGGAAAGCGCGACGGATGG
>JANXYI010000424.1 GCA_025350085.1 Deltaproteobacteria bacterium | reverse complement strand
CTTTTCGCCCTGGGAATCGCAGCCGCCGAGGGCCGTCAGGACGGGCAGCAGCAGTGCCAGAACAAGCAACAGGGCCGCCGGGGCCCCGCAGGCCGAAGAGAACCGTTTGCCGCGAAAAGAGCTCGCCACCACACCTCCAGGCTGCTGCACCGCTGCACGGGGAAAAGACCCCGGCAAGGGAAAACCCGGCGCCACGCTACTCCAGATGCCCCGGCGCTTCAATACGTATTCCTCGGGCAGCCCTTTTTGCACACCGCCCCCCCTTGCCAAAAGCCCTGCAAGGTGGCATCGCACCCCTCATGCCCTCAGCTCATCTTCACGCGCCCTGGCACCGCGGCCTGGCCCTGCTGCCCGCGCTCCTGACCCTTGTCCTGACCCTTGGCCTGACCCTTGTCCTGGCCTCCGGCCCGAGCCTGGGCGCCACGCCGACCGCCAGTCCCAAGGCCTTCCCGGACCTGGCCCTGAACCTGGCCCCGGACAGCGCCCGCGCCCTGGGCCTGCCCTCCGGCGGGCCGACGAGACTCTCGCGCCTCCCGGCCGAGGCGCTCATCGTGGTGCTCGTGAGCTATTTCTGCCCGCCTTGCCACAAGGAGGTGCCGCGCCTGAAGGACCTGGAGCGGCGCCTGCGCGAGCGGTCGCTCACCGGGCGCATCCGCCTGCTCGGCCTGGCTCCCGGCGACGACCAGGCCCAGGTGGAGCGCTTCCTGGCCCGGCATGGCGGCCTGCCCTTTCCGCTCGTGCCCGACCCGGACCTGGCCGCGCACAAGCGCCTGGGCAGCCCGGTGGTGCCCTCGCTCTACGTGGTGGCCAGCCACGGCAACAGGCTGCGCCTGCTCTCCCTGTCCCAGGGCGAATTCACCGCAGACCCCGACGCCTTTCTGGACGCCGTGCTGCGCGCGCTGCCCGCCCCCCCTGGCGGCCCGGCCCGGCGCGCGCCATGAACGGTTCCATTGACGACCAGGCACCGGTTCTGGCCCAGGTGCCCGGGGAGACGAAGCCCGGGGAGACAAAGACGACCGAGGAGCAGATGACGGACAAGACGGCAGGGACAGGGGCGCAGGCCTTCGGGACCGGCGACGCCCAGGCCAGGGCCGAGCTGCTCCGGCGCTGCTGGCCCGGGGGCGTGAAGTTCTGCCCGCGCTGCCGCACGGCCGCGCCCTATGTCCTGGCCGAGGGGCGCCTGCGCTGCGGCAGCTGCCGCTACACCTTCCACGACTTCACGGGCCGCTGGCTCAACCTGAGCGGGCTCACCCCGGCGCAGTGGCTGGACCTGGCCCGGGCCTTTGCCCAGGACGCCAACACCCGCGAGGCCGCCCAGGCGGCAGCAATCTCCTACAACACGGCCTTCAAGGCCCTGACCGTGCTGCGTCTGGCCATCCTGGCCCAGGGCGCGGACGCGCTCCAGCTCCTCGGCCCGCAGACCGGCCTGCCCTCGGTGTTCGCCGGCGGAAGGCTCTGCGCAGCCCCCGAGGTCCGGCCCGGCAGCATCCCGGTCTACGGCATCCTGAGCCAGGGCGGCCGCGTGTTCGTGGACCTGGTGCCCGAGCTCTCGGCCGAGAGCGTGCTGCACTTCAACCACAACTTCCACCTGCGCGTGTCGCGGCTGGGGCACATCCTGCTCACCGACCGCTACCGGACCTACGACGCGCTGATCCTCTGCGGCGACGAGAAGCTGCCCTACCACTACCTGCTGCGCCACCAGGGCCAGCCCTTTGCCGAGACCGGCAGCCCGTTCTGGCTCTATGCCCGGGACCGGCTGCGCCAGTTCAAGGGCCTCTCGGCCCGGCGCTTCCCGCTGTACCTGAAGGAGCTGGAACTGCGCTTCAACCGCCAGGGCGAGGACCTGCTGCCGCTGTTCCTGGACGCCCTGTGCGCCCCCATGCCGGTCCCTGCCCTCGACTGACCCCTTTCGGCCTTCATCCACCTCCCTTCCTTCGTCTTTTTCGCCTGGCTTTCTGGCCGGTCCCAAGACCGGTGCCAAAGCTTGCGCAGGAAGCGCTGCATTTACTTAAACCGCGATTCTTGTGCTAGGAATAACATCATAGAGTGGAGGTATTATGGACACCCCATCCGCTGCTCCCTTTGGAGCCAACAAACAGACCGGCCCTAGCCTGTTGACCCTGCCCTTCGGGGGTCTTGGCCTGGGCCTGGCAGAGGTCCGGCGCAAGGTGCGCGGGCTCAGGCTTTTGCCCTTCGCCAGACGCGAAGCGCTCAAGCCCGAGTCCCGTCCTGCTGCGCCCCCTGCGCTTTCCGGCTACCGCCTCCTGGTGCGGCTCAGCCGGGAGACCCTGGGAAGTTAAGCGAGCAAACACATAACAACGGAGGCCACATGAAGCTTTCGCGCAGAGGGTTCCTCAAACTCTCCGCCGCAACGGCCTTGAGCACCGCGTTCGGAGGCATCGGCTTCGCCTTGAAGCCCCAAGCCGTCGACCGCATCGCCATGCTCAAGCCGGACTGGAGCAAGCAGACCACCACAGCGTGCTGCTACTGCGCCGTCGGTTGCGGACTCATCGTCAACACTGCCCTCACCGGCACCAAGCGTGCCATCAACATCGAGGGCGACCCCGACCATCCCATCAACGAGGGCGCGCTGTGCGCCAAGGGCGCCAGCATCTACCAGCTGACCGAGGGCACCCCCGGCCTGCCCAATCCGCGCCTGCAGAAGGTCATGTACCGCAAGCCCTTCGGCACCAAGTGGGAAGTGAAGTCCTGGGACTGGGCGCTTGCGCGCATCGCGGGAAACATCAAGCGCGACCGCGACGCCACCTTTGCGCTGAAGAACGCCAAGGGCGACACCGTCAACCGCTGCGAAGGGCTGGCCTCCGTAGGCTCCGCGGCCATGGACAACGAGGAATGCTGGGCCTACCAGGCGTTCCTGCGCTCGCTCGGACTGACATACATAGAACATCAGGCCCGTATTTGACACAGCGCTACTGTAGCGGCTCTGGCAGAGTCGTTCGGACGCGGCGCGATGACCAATCACTGGATCGACCTGAAGAACAGTGATTGCATTCTGATCATGGGCAGCAACGCTGCCGAGAACCATCCCATTTCGTTCAAGTGGGTCACCCGGGCGCAGGAAAAGGGCGCCAAGGTCATCCATGTGGACCCCCGCTTCACCAGAACCTCCGCGAAATCCGACATCTACGCGCCCCTGCGCTCCGGCTCGGACATCGCGTTCCTTGGCGGCATGATCAACTACATCCTGGAGAACAACCTGATCTTCAAGGATTACGTGGTCAACTACACCAACGCCTCCTTCATCGTCGGCGACAAGTACGACTTCAAGGACGGCATGTTCAGCGGCTATGACGAGGCCGCGCGCAAGTACGACAAGAGCACCTGGGCCTTTGCGCTGGATGCCAGCGGCGCCCCGGCGCGCGACCTGACGCTCCAGAATCCCCGCAGCGTGTACCAGTTGATGAAGAAGCACTACAGCCGCTATACGCTGAAAAACGCGGTGGACATGTGCGGCACCCCCGAGGCCAAGCTGCTTGAGGTTTACAAGGCCTACTGCGCCACGGGCGCACCGGACAAGGCCGGCACCTCCATGTACGCCATGGGCTGGACCCAGCACACG
>JANXYI010000412.1 GCA_025350085.1 Deltaproteobacteria bacterium | reverse complement strand
GCCTACAAGACCCTGCTCCAGCACAACACGGGCTCCCTGACCACCCTTTCCCAGCTTGAGCTGCTCCTGCGCGAGGGCCGCTCCTTCACCGTGGACCACGTCCTCGTCCAGGTGGAGAGCCTGCTCGGCTCGGTGCGCGGCATCGTCGAGGCCCTGAACGCCCTGTGCGGCGGCAAGTTCCAGGAGCTGTACCGCCCGGTGGAGCGCGTCGAGGCCGAGGTCCTGTCCGCCCTGACCCGCAAGCGTACCTTTGCGCGCACGGACCTGGTGCTGCCCATGTCCGCGCTCAGCCGGGAGGTGGCCGAAGACGTTGGCGGCAAGGCCTCGAACTTCGGGGAGATCCGCAACCGCGTCGGCCTGCCCGCCCCGGACGGCTTCTCCATCACGGCCTATGCCTGCCGCTGCTTTCTGGAGCACAACAACCTGCCCCAGACCATCGACGAGGCCCTCAAGGGCCTGGATCCCTCGGACACAGAAAGGCTGAACCAGATCACCGAGGAGATCACGGCGCTGATCCTCGCGGCCGAGGTCCCGGAGGACCTGGCCCGGGCCATCACCAGCCAGGCCACCGCCTTGGCCGCGCCCCCGGGCCGGGAGCTGCGCGTGTCCGTGCGCAGCAGCGCCACCAGCGAGGACTCCGAGGCCTCCTTTGCCGGGCAGTACTCCTCGATCCTGAACGTGCGGCCGGGCGGGATTCTGGACGCCTACAAGGAGGTCGTGGCCTCGACCTTCACCCCGCGGGCCGTGTTCTACCGCCGCAGCAAGGGCTACACCGAGGACGACGTGGTCATGAGCGTTTTGTGCCTGACCATGGTCGAGGCTCAGACCAGCGGGGTCATGTACACCGTGGACCCGACCGACCACGCCATCGACGACATCATCATCAGCGCGGCCTGGGGCCTGGGCGTCAGCGTGGTCGACGGCTCGGCCCCGGTGGACCTCTACCGCGTGGGCAAGAACGGCGTGGGGCTCACGTTCCGGGAGATCGCGCGCAAGGACGTGCGGGTCCTCATGTCGGCCGAGGGCGGCCTGCTGGACGACCCGGTGCCCGAGGACCTCGTCCACAGCCCCTGCCTGGACGACCAGGACGTCCTGCGCCTGGCGGACTTCGGCCGCCGCCTGGAGGCGCACTACGGCTACCCCCTGGACATCGAATGGGCCAGGAACCAGGAAGGGGAGCTGCTCATCCTCCAGGCCCGGCCCCTGAACCCGATGGGCGCGCAGGCCGGACCGGACTCCGCAGGGCAGGAGGGCGAGCCCGGGGCCGAGTCCCCTCTCGAAGCCTTGGCCGACGGCCATCCGGTGCTCCTTTCCGGCGGGCACTGCGCCGCACCGGGCGTGGCCAGCGGGCTGGTGCATGTGCTCTTCTCCGACCAGGGCCTGGCCGCAGTGCCCGCGGACTCGATCCTGGTGGCGCCCCAGACCTCGCCGAGCTACGTCTCGATCATGGGCCGGCTGCGCGGGATCATCACCGATTACGGCAGCGTCACCGGGCACATGGCCGCCGTGGCCCGGGAGTTCGACCTGCCGACCCTGGTGGCCACGGAAAACGCCACCAAGACCTTGGTCAGCGGCCAGGAGATCACCATGGATTCCGTGCGCCGCACGGTGTACCAGGGCCGGGTGGAGTCCCTGCTGGGCCAGCGCAAAAAGGTCAACCCCATGGCCGGCAGCCCGGTGTACAGCCTGACGCGCGAGGCCATGGACCGGCTGGCCCCGCTGACCTTGACCGACCCCCATGCCGCCAATTTCACGCCCCAGGGCTGCGTGACCCTGCACGACGTGATCCGCCTGGCCCACGAGGTCTCCATGCGCGAGATGTTCCGCATCGGCGAGAACATCGACGAGGACGGGGGCACAGTAAGGCTCAAGGTCCGGCTGCCCATGCTCATCTACTGCGTGGACCTGGGCGGCGGGCTCGGCATCAAGCCCGGAAAGACCGTGGCCTACACCCAGGAGGTGGAGTCCCAGCCCTTCGCGGCCCTGCTCAAGGGCATGACCCGGGAGGACATCCGCTGGCAGGGCGGCACGGACGTCAGCATGAAGGGCATGGTCTCGCTCATGGCCCACTCCATGATCAACGACCCCACGGTGGACTCGCGCTTCGGCGGGGCCAACTACGCGCTCATCTCGCGCGAGTACCTGAATTTCAACGCGCGGCTGGGCTACCATTTCGCCGTCATCGACTCCTTCTGCGGCTCGGCCGCGGACGAGAACTACGTGGCCTTCTCCTTTCAGGGCGGGGCGGCGGACATCCACCGCAGGGGCCGCCGGGTCCGGCTCATCGCCGTGATCCTGGAGCGCCTGGGCATGCGCGTCGAGCTCAAGGGCGACATGATCCGCGGCGAGATGAAGGAGGGCAAGGCCGCACACATCGTCGACCTTCTGGACCAGATCGGCCGTCTGCTGGGGGCCATGCGCCTGCTGGACATGGGCATTTCGAGCGAAGAGATGATCCCCGTGTTCGCCGAGGAGTTCTTCAAGGGCAATTACAATTTCGGCCGGGCGTGAGGCCGGCTGGTCAGGGCAAGACTGCGCCAGAGGCATCCGGGCCGCACGGGAAAAAAGTGCCCGCAACGCCTGGCCAGGGTCCAGTCCCCCTCGTCTCCAGCAAAGAAACAACGGGTTGCAGCAATGACGCTGGAACCCGTTGATCTTTTTGCTCTCCCGTTTGCTCCCTTCGGCCAGGGACATTGTGTCAACGCGCTCGCGGACACTCAAGTCCCGGCGGGACTATTTCAGCGAGAAGTCCACCCGGCCGCCGGGCTTGACGCCCTTGGGATCTTTTCCGCCCACCCGCGGCCCCAGCAGGAACACGCGGGCCTGCTCGATGCCGCCCTTTTCCACCAGCCAGGCCTGGGCCGCAATGCCCCGGTCCTGGGCCAGGCGTTCCATGTCCTCCTGGCTGACCTGCGTGTTCTGAAGCAGCAGGGCCTCCATCTCCTCCACGGGCAGGCCCTTGGCCAGGCCGATCAGGTTGCGCGGCTTCTTGAAGTCCGCGGCCTTGTACACCCGCTCCAGGTAGCGCGGGTACTCCTCGGCCGTCAGGGTCAGCTCGTCCACGCTGCCGCTGGCCTTGCCCCGGCGCGCCAGTTCCGTGGCCTTCTGGGCCTTCACGCGGTGCTCCAGGGCCGCGCGCCTGAGGCCCGCGTCCTCCACCTGGGGATCGGCGTGTCCGGCCAGCTCCAGCTTGAGCCCCGGCCTGTCGCGCAGGGCCTTGGAGAGCGTCTGTAGGGCCTTCTCGGCCTCTGGCGTCATCTCGGTGCGGCCCGGTTCGAAGGCCAGGTAGGACAGCTCCTCGCCCCCGCCGAACAGCGAGGCCAGCAGGGTGAAGGGCGAGGTGGCGGCCTTTACCAGCAGGTTCACGATGACCTTGACGATGATGCCGCCCAGGCTGAACTGCGGGTCGTCGAGCGAGCCCTCGACAGGCAGGTTGATGTCGATCTCCCCGCGCGAGTTGGACAAAAGCGCCACCAGCAGGTTCACGGGGATGTTCATGGCGTCCTTGCTCTCCACCTTCTTGCCAAAGGTGAGCTGGTCCAGGAACACCTGATTCTCGGCCTTGAGCGCGCCCTTGTCCACATGGTAGCGCACGTCCACGGAGAGCTTGCCCTTTTCGATGCCGTAGCCCACGTAGCGGCCCGAATAGGGGCTGAAGGTCGACATCTCGATGCCCGTGGCCTTGGCCCGG
>JANXYI010000408.1 GCA_025350085.1 Deltaproteobacteria bacterium | reverse complement strand
AGGTCAAGGACGCCATGCTGCTGCTCTTGTCCAGCAAGACCTACGAGGACCTTGGCAGCATCGAGAACAAGATCCTGCTCAAGAAGGAGATTGTGGAGCGCCTGACGCTCGTCCTTGGCGAACAGAAGGTTTTGCGGGTCTATATCACGGAAATCGTCATTCAGTAGCTGTTCCCGGGGCTGGATGCGGCCAGTAACGCTTGCGTGAGCACGGGTTTTGCAATAGTGACGGGAGTGACCCGCGCGTTTGCTGCTTGCGGGGTCTTCACCTTCACCTAGAGAGGTCGGCATGGCCGAAGATAAAGACCAGGACTCCCTCGCCGAGGAATGGGCCAAGGCCCTGGGCAAGGACGAGGGCGGCGCAGGAGCCGACGCGGGCGCCGACGCGGGCGGCTCGCCAGACGATGCCCTGGCCGACGAATGGGCCAAGGCCCTGGCCACCCAGGAGGTGGACGGGGTCAAGAAGGACAAGGAACAGTCCTATCTGCGCACCCAGACCCACGAGCCGGAATTCAGGGACATGACGGCCGAGCACAAGGCCCAGCGCCAGAATCCCGGCACCAAGCGTGACCTGGACTTCATCCTGGACATCCCGCTGGAGGTCTCGGCCGAGCTCGGACGCACGAAGCTCTTGATCAACGAGTTGCTGCAGCTGGGCCAGGGTTCGGTGGTCGAGCTGAACAAACTGGCGGGCGAGCCCCTGGAGATCTTCGTCAACGGGAAGCTGGTGGCCCGCGGCGAGGCCGTGGTTATCAACGAGAAGTTCGGCATCCGCCTGACGGACATCATCAGTCCCATTGAGAGGGTCAAGCAGCTTGCCTGAACCGGAATATTTTGTCATCCTGAAGACGGTTGGGGTGCTCGCATGCATTGTGGGCCTGATGTTCATTGTCGTCTGGCTCTTGAAGAAGCTGGTGCCAGGCGTGGTGCGCGGTCCGATTCAGCGGGTGGAGCTGGGCGTTGTGGCCCAGCTGTCCGTGGGCTCGCGGCAGCGCGTGGCCGTGATCCGCGTGGCGGACCGCACGCTGGTCATCGGCGTCACCGAGGGCTCCATCACCACCCTGGCCGAGCTTGAGACGCGACAGACAGCGCCCGCAGCCCAGAAGGAAGCCGATGATCCGAAAATCTTCGCCGACCTGCTTGCCTGGCGCAAGGACAGCCCCGGCGCAGCCCCTGCGGCGGCTGCTGCGCCTGCGCACAGGCCCGTTGCCCCTGTCGCCGCCGCCCCTGCGGCCGCTCCTGTCGAAGACGACGGCCCGCGCCTCTTCGCCCCTGGCGAGCGCCCCGCGCGCTAGCCTTTTCGCTTTCGCCCTGCTGCTTTTTTTCGTGCTTGTGCCTGCGCTGGCCCAGGCCGCTGCGCCTGGCGCTCCCGCGGCCGTGCCCACGCTGACCATGCAGCTCTCCGGCGGCCAGAGCGAGCCGACCAAGGTGGCCGTGGCGCTTGAGCTCATGTTCCTGTTCACGGTGCTGTCCATCGCGCCGTCCATCGTGCTGACCATGACCAGCTTCACGCGCATCATCATCGTCTTCCACTTCCTGCGCCAGGCCATGGGCACCCCGCAGATGCCGCCCACGCAGATCTTGTCCTCGCTCGCCCTGTTCATGACCATCATCATCATGGGGCCGGTGATCAAGAACGTGAACGAGGAGGCCTTGCAGCCCTATCTTGAGGAGCGCATCGGCTTCAAGGAGGCCCTGGAAAAGGCCCAGATCCCCATCCGCGCCTTCCTGTTCAAGCACACGCGCGAGAAGGACCTGTCCATCTTCTACTCCATCAGCAAGGAGACGCGCCCGGAGAACAAGGAGCAGGTATCGACCATGCTGCTCGTGGCCGCGTATACCATCAGCGAGCTCAAGACCGGCTTTTCCATCGGCTTTCTCATTTACATCCCGTTTTTGATCCTGGACATGGTCGTGGCCAGCATCCTGCTCTCCATGGGCATGATGATGCTCCCACCGGCCATGGTGGCCCTGCCCTTTAAGATCCTGTTGTTCATCCTGGTTGACGGCTGGAGCCTGCTCATCGGCTCCCTGGTCAACTCCTTCGGCTGACGGGGTACCTATGGCCATTACCCCTGAATTCGTCGTGGGCTTTGCCCGTGAGGCCATGGAACTGACGCTCGTCATCTGCCTGCCCATGATGGGCGTCGGTCTGGTCGTGGGCGTGTGCATCAGCATCTTCCAGGCCGCCACGCAGATCCAGGACGCCACATTGGCGCTTGTTCCAAAGCTCATAGCCATGTTCATTGCCTTGATCCTGGCCTTTCCCTGGATCATGGACAAGATGGTCACCTACACCACGAATCTCTTCACCAATCTTCCCACCTATTTGCGTTAGCAGCCCTCTTTTTATTGCCGACCTTGCCAAACTGGCGCGCCCAGGCTAGGTCTTGGCCATTGAATCCGCGCGCCAAGGGATATTCTTCACGCATGAGCCGCTACCGCGACCTCCGCCTCGGCGGGCAGACCGTCCAGAAGCACGTCCGGGACATCGCCAAGGACGCGGTGGTC
>JANXYI010000371.1 GCA_025350085.1 Deltaproteobacteria bacterium | reverse complement strand
CAAGGGGCCTCAGGCCCCTTGGCCGCCGGAGGCATCCCCTCCGTCTTTACCAGGGCAGGTTGAGTTTATAGCCGCCGAGGGTGGGGCCGGGGGAGCCGTTCTCGATGACGTTGAGCCGCCAGAAGGACGCGCCGCTGGGGGGCCGGTCCTGGGTTTCGGGCACAGGCAGAAAGTAGCGCGCATTGGGCGGGCAGATATATTCCTGCAGAAGTTTGCCCGCGTAGCGGTTGCAGCCCTCGGTAAGCACACAGCGCAGGTCTGTGAGCACGGAGCGGCTGTCGCCGATCCAGGAGTGCCCGAGCATGTCGGTCTTGACGTCCGAGACATCGGTGACGTGCAGGCCCGGTATGCAGACCACGTTCTTGCCCAGGCGTTCGTAGTCGCCGCCCTGGACGAGCGCCGAGGCGGAGAGCGCCATGTCCGAGCGCGAGGCGTACAGCACGATGCGCGCGCCCTGGCTCATGAGCTTCATGGCGTGCTGGTCGAGGAAGATCTCGCGGTCCACGTCGGGTGCGGCCAGCACGATGTTGCGGAGCTTCTTCAGGTCGGCGTTTCCAGCGCGGGCGCACTCGTCGGCCAGCTCGCTGTAGGCGCGGATGAAGACCTCGTTGCCCATGCTGTGCACGACCACGTTGACGCGGTCGATCCACTGGCTGGCCAGGATGTCGCTGAGGAATTCCTTCAGACAGTGCACGGACCAGTAGGCGTTGTTGCGGTCCTGCAGATAGCCGACGGCGCTGGCGGCCGAGGGCCAGCTGTAGAGCACGGGCGCGCCCTGGAAACCCGTGCCGTGAATGATGCGCGTGGCGGTCTTGGCCGCATCTTCGAAGCTGTTGTCAAAGCCGTGGATGAAGACGAGCACCTCGCGCCCGGGGGTGCGCGCGGCGGCGCGCTGGAGATCGGCCAGGAAACGCGCCCGGGTGGTGCGGCTGGTGCGCTCCAGGCCCACGTTCACGTCCATGCGGTCCATGGCCCCGGCCCCGGTACCGGTGAGGCTCATCCGGCACTCGCCATAGGAGGTCTCGCGCGAGCGCAGGCCGCCGTAGCGGGCGCTGCGGGTCTCCGAGCCCTGGTCCAGGACGTTGCGGCTGGTGGCGTAGAAGAGACTGGGGCGGAGCCAGTTCTGGGGCTCCAGTGGCTGGGGCAGCTGGGGGGCGGCGATGACGGCTGGCGGCGGCAGGGCCTTGTCGGCGCAAGCCGAGAGCAGGGTGCAGAGCGCCAGGGCCAGGAACAGCAGGGGGGTACGGGTCGTCATGGCCAGGGTTGATACACCCGCCCGCCGGGGGGAGCAAGGGCCGGGCAGGGGCCGGGGCTAGTAGTGCTCGGGCCGGTCGGGAATGGCCGAGAGGCGCTTGCCCGTTGGCAGGGGCTTGTCCAGGACCTTTTCCGCGGCCTTCTCGCCCGGCTTGGCAGCGGGTTTCTCGGCCGTCTTGTCAACGGGCTTGTCCGGCGTCTTGTCGGCCGATTTGTCGGCGGGCTTGGCCGCTGTCTTGGGCACCACGGTCATGGCTCCCAGCCCGGCAAAGGTCGTGGCCTGGCGCAGGGTCAGCAGCACCGACCGACCCGCCTCCACGCGGAACTTCTCGCCGGTCTTGAGGGGCCGGTTGCCCAGCACGGGCAAGAGCCTGCTGGCTGGGCCGTTGCCTGCGGCGTCGGTCACGGCATATTCGCCGGGCGCAAGGCTGATCTCCCCGCCCGAGGTCCACTGCACGGTGATGGGCAGGCCCTTGGCATCCACGAGCTTGAGGGACTGGACGCGCCGGGGTTCGATGTCCACGAAGAAGTTCGCCGGGCGCGCACCAATGGTCTCGCGCACCACCTGATAGCGCACCACGGCGGGCGTTGGCCCGGGCAGGCGGTATTTGGCGATGAAGCTGTCCGGGTCGAGGATGATCTCATAGCCCATGTCCTGGCCGTCGTTGGCCCAGGGCCTTGCCGTGTAGCCCTTGAAATTCAGAATCTCTTTCCACTTGCTGCCGAGTACGCCCTCGATGAGCAGCTGGTCGCCGACCACGGCTCGCAGAACGCCGTTGTGGGGCACCTGCACGGACTTGCCGTTGAGCCAGCAGATGAACACCGGCGGGCCCGAGGGCAGGGGCGGCGGCATCTCGCCTGAGAAGCGCACCGTGGTCGTGGAGACCTTGCGGCCGTCCACCCGGGTCTCCAGCTCCTGGAAGCGCTCCAGGGCCATGCGCGGGGAGTCCACGAGGTTGACGCCCGGGCGGTCCGAGGCGAACACGGCCACCACCTGGCCATGGGCGTCGCCCTTGCCCGCGCTGCCCGGATCGACCTTGAGGGTGCCGCCAGGCAGGACAGCCAGGGACTGGCCGTCAAGGGACTTGCCGTTGATCTTCACGCGCTGGTCGCGTTCGTACAGGCGCTGGATATCGGCCTCGTCGATGCGCGGGGGCACGATCTCCACCCCGCAGTGCTTGAGCAGGATGGCGGTGGCATAGACCTGGTGCTTGACCTTCCAGCCCAGCGCCCCGATGTTCTTGCTGACCTCGACAGCCATGGCCGGGATGTTCAGGTTGGCCAGGGCGTAGAAGGTCAGCGACTTGCGCATCTCGGTGGCGTAGCGGCTGTCCGGCTCAAAGGTGCGGGTGTTGAAGAGCTTGAACTGAAAGTCCTGCTCCTTGACGTTGGCGTTGATCTCGGTAAGCGCCGCGCTGACCAGCCGGGCCAGGTCCAGGCGCTCGTGGGTGTTGGCATCGATGATGATGGACTGGCCCCAGCGCTGGGGGTTTCTGAGCGGGCTCACGTACACGGGGTCGTAGAAGCCGGAGCCCTCGTGCAGGTGGATGAAGGCGCTTGACTGCGAGAGCAGGAAGCGCACGGCCCGGGCCAGGCGATCCTCGTAGAACTGGTTGTAGTCGCGATCGAAGCGGCGGTTCATGTCCACGTTCACCGCGCGCTGGTGCACGTGGATGGAGGGCACGTTGGCGCGCGGCACCACGATGAGGTTGCCCTTGAGCACGCGGCTCTCGGCCAGGCACTGGGCGGAGAGAAAGCCCGTGGGCTCGTCGCCCTGGATGCCGCCCTGGATCATGACCGTGGGGCCAGGGGCCTCGCCCTGGATGAAGACCACGCCCAGCGGATACTGCGTGCCCTCGAAGAACACGAAGCCGTTCTTCGTGGAAGCCAGGCACGGCCCTGCGGACGCAAGGCCGACCGCAGCGAGCACGAGCAGGCTAATAGCCCAGAGCGTACGTCTCGCCAAAGATTAAGTCCCCATCGGAAGTCTTGATCTCGACGCGCAGGCCCAGGGCCTCCCGGCGGGTCAGGCCGTCGGGGATGCGGGCGCTTGTGGAGATGCGTTTGAAGCGCTGAATCTGGTAGGTCAGGTCCGCGGTCGGGGCCTCCAGCTCGGTGAGGGTGCCGTCGTTGCGCAACAGCAGCAAGCGGATGTCGCCGGACAAGGCGCCGCTCGCGCGGTTGTTCAGGTCAAAGGAGAGGTTCAGGGCCGAGCTGGTGACCTGGCCGCGGAAGTTGTCCACGTTGATGGCCCCGGTGTTGATGCGGGCAAAGGCGCGCTGCGCGGCGGCAGGCGTGGACTTGTCCTCGGCCTGGGCCTTGCCGGGCTCACCCTTCATGCCGAGCGACTTCTGGATCTTGTCGATGTTGCCCAGGCGTTTGAGCGTTACCTGGGCCTCGGCCAGGCTGGATTCCAGGCTGCGACGTTCGTTTAGGAGCACGCGGTAACCGACAAAGGAGCGCACCCCCACAGCCAGGCCCACCACCACGACCAGGGCCAGGAACCCGAGCAGCCATATGAGCAGCTTGAGACGTCTGGGGCTGACGCGGAAGCTCTTCACATCCGAGTCGTCGCGCATGAACAGGACGCTGAAGTTGGTGTCCTTGGTCACATCTTGCTCCAGGTTTCACTCAGGATGGCCCAGGAGTCGCCCCTGGGCATGAGCACCAGGGTCTTCGCGCCCCGGTCCGTCTGTCCTGCGGAGTCCTCATAGGTCTGCACAAAGCTGACCTTGAAGCCCTTCTGGTGCATGGTCACTTCGACCTTGTCCGCGGCGATGCGCGTGGGCGTCTTGCTGGCCCAGAGCGCGGCCTTGTAGTCGCGCATGGCCTTGGCGCTGTTCTGTTTGCCGTTGCTGGCGTCCTCGGCGTAGAAGCTCATGTACTTGTCCACGTCCGCCGCCAGCCAGGCCTCGAGCCAGCCCTTGAGCAGGCGGTCCATCTCCACGCGCTTGGAGGCCAGGTAGCGCGCCTCCAGGCCCGGGGAGGCCTCGGTGTACTCGCCGCCCACGATGCGCCAGGCGCCGTCGCGGTCCTTCTGCCAGTAGAAGCGCTTGCCCACGGCAGAGACCAGATCCTGGGTGCGGTAGTACTGCTCGAAGGTGGTGACCCAGTAGTCCGGCCCCTGGATCACGCGCACGTTGTCGACCATGACGTGTATCCACGGCTGGCGGGCGAAGATGCCCTGCTTGTTGCTCTTGAACGCGGCAAAGGACACGCCCTCGGTCTGGGCGAACTTTTCGGGCTGGAAATAGTCGAAGAAGTGGTCGCTCTTCTTCTGCCAGTCGCTGGCCCAGTGGCGCACACGCTCGGACAAGAGCTGGGCCGTGGGGTCGGCCGGGCCGGCGTCCTTGGTCCAGGAAAGCTTCTTGGCGATGACCACCGGGGTGCCGAAGGGGATGTGGCCATTGAGCGCCGCGATGTCCTGGGCGGTCAGGGCCACGCAGCCGCGGGTGTCGTTGCTGACGAACTGCTTGCCCCGGCCGTGGATCCAGATGCCGTGCCCGGTCTTGCCCTTGAGCCTGTCCACGGGGTTCGGGTAGTTCAGGCTGAAGGCGTGGTCGCCGTAGAGGCCGAAGTCGAGCTTGCCGGGGACCTTCTCCTCCACGAAGTACACACCCTCGGGGGTGCGCATGTCGCCCTCGCGCATCTTGTCGCCCGGGGTGGAGCCCGTGGTGCAGGGCAGCTTGCGCGAGACCTCCAGCGGGCTCTTCTTCGTGAACATGAAGAAGGTCTGGGTCTCCTTGTCGATGCCGATCATGAGGTCCGGCACCGCGGTGTGCGAGGAGACCTGGGTCACCCAGCCTGCAGCCCCCGCCGCCGTGGCCGGCGACGCGCCGGGACTGGCGGCCAGGCCCAGGCAGGGCAGCAGCGTCAGGACGGCAAGGATGGTGGCGGTGCGTAGGACTTTCAAAGTTTTTCCACGTCTGTTTCGGCGTCCCGTCGAAATCCCCGCGCGAGCCGGGGCGCCTGGTTCCGGAAAGTTAGCCCCTGGCTGCGGCCAGAAGCTCGTTGCGCGTAAATATGGGCGTGAGGCCAAGCCCGGCCTGGGACAAAAGCTCACGCCCGCCCTCTTCGCGGTCCAGCACGCAGAGCACGGACCCGACGCTGAAGCCCGCTGCACGCAGGCGTTCGGCCGAGGTCTTGAGCGTGCCCCCGGTGGTGACCACGTCCTCCAGCAGGGCCACGGTGGCGCCCGGCTGGAAATTCTTCAGGCCCTCAAGGTACTGGTTGGTGCCGTGGCCCTTGGAGGCCTTGCGGATGATCATGCCCGGCAGCGGACAGCCCTCCAGGTGCGAGAGCACGGAAACCGAGGTCACCAGCGGGTCGGCCCCGAGTGTCATGCCGGCCACGCCCTGCGCGCCTGAGCCCTTCAAGAGCTCCAGGAACAGCTTGCCGATGAGATACCCGCCCTCGGGATGAAGCGCCGTCTGCTTGCAGTCGAAATAATAGTCGCTCTTCCGGCCCGAGGTGAGGGTGACCTCGCCCTGGGCATAGGACAGCGCCATGAGGTGGCGCGCCAGCTTGGCCTTCAAATCATTCACGCTTTACTCCTGAACAGGGCCAAAGACGCGTACATAGACCGCGGATACGTGACGCAGGTAATAGCAGGGGTCAAACAATCTTTCAAGAGTTTCTAGACTTAAGTGCCGCCTTATTTCGGCATCGTCGAGCACCTCGTCCTTGAAGGCGCGGTGCTGGTCCCAGGAGCGCATGGCCGCGGCCTGGACCGTCTCGTAGGCCTTCTGCCGCGCCAGTCCCAGGTCGAGCAGGGCCACCAGGACGCGCTGGGAGTAGAACAGGCCGTAGGAGCTGTCCAGGTTTCTCGCCATGTTCTCCGGGATGATGCGCAGATTCTTCAAGAGCCCGGCCAGGCGGCCCAGGATGTAGTCGGCCAGGATGGTCGAGTCGGGCATGATGACGCGCTCCACGCTTGAGTGCGAGATGTCGCGCTCGTGCCAGAGCGGCATGTTCTCCATGCTGGCGATGGCGTTGGTGCGCAAA
The DNA here is from genome assembly GCA_025350085.1 of Deltaproteobacteria bacterium. Classification (GTDB taxonomy): domain Bacteria; phylum Desulfobacterota; class Desulfovibrionia; order Desulfovibrionales; family Desulfovibrionaceae; genus Humidesulfovibrio. The sequence goes on along the minus strand of JANXYI010000371.1, from coordinate 4,449 downwards.
AGCCGCGAGAGCCCGCAGAGGTTCTCGGCGCTGATGGGGTTCTTCTTGTGCGGCATGGCGGAAGAGCCCTTCTGGCCGCGGGCGAATCCCTCCTCCACCTCCAGGACCTCGGTGCGCTGCAGGTGCCGAAGCTCCGTGCACAGCCGCTCCACCCCGCCGCCGAGAAGCGCCAGGGAGGTGAAGTAGTGGGCGTGGCGGTCGCGCTGGACGATCTGGGTGGACACCGGGTCCACGGCCAGGCCCAGGAGCTCGCAGGCGATGGCCTCCAGCTCGGGCGAGAGGTGGGCGTAGGTGCCCACAGCCCCGGAGATCTTGCCCACGCGGATGTTCTCCACCGCGGCGGTGAAACGCTCGCGGTGCCGGGCGAACTCAGCAAAGAACCCGGCCATCTTGAGGCCGAAGCTGGTGGGCTCGGCGTGGATGCCGTGGGTGCGGCCCATGCACAGCTGGTTCTGGTGCGCAAGCGCCATGTCCTTCAGCACCGCAAGCACCACGTCGATGTCCTTGAGGATCATCTTGCCCGCGCGCACGAGCAGGAGCGCATTGGCCGTGTCCACGATGTCTGAGCTGGTGCAGCCCAGGTGGATAAAGCGCGCGGCCGGGCCGACACGCTCCTCCACGGCGGTCAGAAAGGCGATGACGTCGTGGCGGGTCTTCTCCTCGATCTGAAGGATGCGCGCCACGTCAAAGGAGGCCTTGGCGCGGATCTCGGCCAGGGCGTCCGCCGGGATGGCGCCGAGCCTGGCCCAGGCCTCGCACACGGCCAGCTCCACCTCAAGCCAGGAGCCGAAGCGGGACTCCTGGGTCCACAGCGCAGCCATTTCAGGGCGGGAATAGCGTTCGATCATGCGTTGCCACCATCGGGGTGCGGGGTTGGGACGGTCCGGCGGAGCAGGGGCGGGCCGCCTGGCGCGGGTCCATCACGGGAAATTGGGTCACCATACCCGGCAAGCACGAAAAGAGGCAAGCAGAGTAAAGACCCGGGGCGGGAGATAATCCCTGCGCATGAAAAAGGCAGCCGGGGCTGCCTTGTTTCTTGATCTAGCTCGCCGCCGCCGTGGGGGCTGCCGGCTTGGTCTCGGCTGGCTTGGCCGGGGCCGGGCAGGCGCACTGGGCCTTGGGGGCCGGGCAGCTCGCGCCCGTGGCCGCGGAGGCCGTCTCTGGCGGTGCGGCCTTCTCCGAGTAGCCGCTGGCATACCAGCCGCCGCCCTTGAGCACAAAGGAGGTGCTGGAGATGAGCCGGTTGGCCTGGCCGCCGCACACGGGACAGGGGATGTCCCGCTCCTCGTAGTCCTTCTGCCAATCCTCGAAGATCTGTTTGCAGTCCTGGCAGTTGTACTCGTAGATGGGCATGTGTCTTCATCCTCCGGTGAGGGGTCTGCCCGCGCGCGGGCATGGATCACGAAAACATCAAGGACAGGGCGGCCCGAAAGCCGCCCGGTTCATCTCGCCTATTTGCTGCCCTTGGCTGCGGCCTTGGCCTCGCGGATGCGTTCCTTGAGGCGCTCTTCGCGGCGCTTGCGGCGGCGGCCGATTTCCTTCATGCGTTCAACTTTCTTGTGCTTGCCCATGCTTCCTCCTGGGAAATTGCGCGCGGGGCGCGCCGTGGATTGGCAGTCCCTACCGCACTCGGGCGGCCTTGTAAAGCGCCCGGAAAAGCCCGGAGTTCGCGCGGCGAGACGCCTCGGCACTTGACGCCCGGCCCGATGATGCCCATTATCCGCCGGGTGGGACGAGACCCACGCACATCACTTCGAGGAGAATCCCATGGCTGGCGACCAATATGCACAGGCGGTGGCCGACATCGCCCAGGTGTTCATGTTCGAGCAGTGGCTCAGGCACTATTTCGTCGTCGAGCGCGACGGCAAGCTGTTCATCGAGATCCCCGAGGACGACCTGGCGGAGATCCACGCCGGGCACGACAACCTGGGCGGCCTGGCCGACATGTTGAACAACGACGAGATCACCTACGAGAAGTGCCAGGCCACGGTCTGCGCCTTTGTGGGCGCGCGCTTCGACGGCTCCAAGTACGCCCCTGACGTGGTGGCGCGCACGCTGGACAGCAAGGCCTTCAAGATCGAGATGTACGTCTTCGGCGTGTGGTTGAAGGGCCACGAGAGCCACCTCGACGCCCAGAAGCTGCCCTTCTCCGAGTGGACCGAGATGTACGCCGGGTGGAAGTCCATGGAGCAGGTCAAGGAATACCGGCGCAAGCTGGAGGCCGGCGGGACCGATCCCGACCGCTCCCCCAGCGCCTGCGTGCACTAAGCCTTGCGCCTGGACCAGGCTTTGCATAGGCTCTGACCAGATTGGACCTGCCCCCAGGTCCAGGGGATTCTTCCAGGTCTACGCAACGCTCAACGAGGTCTTCTTAAGTGTGCGCTCTCTGGGCCAACGACGATAAAAAAGACGCTGCGCGCAAGCGTACGATGGTCATGGAGATGCTGGCGGACATCCGCGACCAGCGCTCCAAGATCAAGCTGGAGTTCGAGAAGGGCGTCACCAGCCTCACGAACATCACGGCCACGCTCGTCGAATACGACGCCACGGGCATCACCGTGGAGGTCTCGGCGCTCAAGGGCGTTTCCGGCACCTGGACCGGGGCCAAGCTGGCCTGCTTCTTCCGCATCCACGACCGGGAGGTCAAGGGACGCGAGCAGTTCTTGACCTTCGACACCCGCATCCTCTCTGTGCCGCAGCTGCCCGGAGGCATGGTCCATTTCGTCCTGGAGCTGCCGGAGACGGTACGCAGCGCCCAGCTTCGGCGCAGCGTGCGCGTCAGCGTGGACCAGCGCAAGGTGCCTGTGCTCACCTTCTGGCGCGAGCTGCTCTCGGGCGTCATCATCGCCGACACGCCCCCGATCCTGAACAGCGAAACCGACGCCAAGCGCGGGCTCAAGGTGGACAACTTCTCGGCCAACGGCCTGCGCCTGATCCTGCCCAACGCCCTGATGAACGAGAAGCTGCCCCAGCAGAACAAGGGCGAGCGCTTCTCCTTCTTCTTCAAGGCCGTGGCCGAGCCCGGCAGCCCGGCGGCCTCCTTCTGGGTCAACGCCATCCTGCGCAACATCTTCCAGGACCCGCAAAAGGGCGAGACCGCGCTGGGCTTCGAGTTCGTCGCCGAGGGCACCCTCGACGAGGACCGGCGGCTGGTCTGGCGGCCGCTTAGGTTCGACGAGGTCGGCGGCCTGGGCAAGTTCGTCTTCAAGTGGAACCTGGACCTCTACCGCGAAAAGGGCATCGGCCAGGGCTAGCGGACTTATCTCCTCGGCAGGATGGGCCTGACCTCGATGGGCGGATTTTCGTAGGGATCAACCGGCCTGGTCTTTTTTGGCGGCGTGGTGCCGAGCACCGTGTCACCCGTGGCCTCGTCGCGGCCCAGGCGGATGCCCTCGGCCTTGGGCGTCGTTATGTCATAGTCCTGACGGTTCTTGGCCGTGTCGATGTTCGGGAACTTGGACGGCCGGGCGTCCTGTTCCTGGGCCTTTTGTCCTTGATCCGGAGCCGGGGCCGCAGCCTCCTTGGGCCGGGCCTGATGGGCCGGGGCTGTGGCGTTGTCCCTGATCTCGAGTGGCACTGGGCGCTGGACCGGCGGCACCAGCGGGCCCTGGAGCGGACCGCGCACACTGTTGACCTGGCCCGCGGCCAGGGTCGGCAGGAGCAGGGCCGCAGCCAGAACCGCTGCCGCAGGTAGGCGGAGTCGCTGACGCATAGGGCCTCCAGAGCGCCCAGGCCGCCTGGCCCGGGATTTAGGGTTTGAATTGCGCCCCGTTTCCGTATACTCTTTTGCATCAGCAACACGCAACGGCCCATTTTTCCGGGCCGTGCACAAACAAAGGATCACGGAGCATGTCCAACCGCGCCGATGCCTACAAGGCCGCCGGGGTCAACATCGACGAGGCCAACCAGTTCGTGGAGCGCATCAAGGCCCTGGCTGCCAGTACGCACAGCAAAGGCGTGCTCTCAGGCATCGGCGGCTTCGGCGGCCTGTACAAGCCGGACTTAAGCAACATCCATGCCCCGGTGCTGGTCTCCGGCACGGACGGCGTGGGCACCAAGCTCAAACTGGCCTTCGCCTTTGGCGGGCACGACACCATCGGCATCGACCTGGTGGGCATGAGCGTCAACGACGTGCTCGTGCAGGGAGCCAAACCACTCTTTTTTCTCGATTACTTCGCCACGGGCAAACTCGACTCGGACGTGGCCGTGCGCGTCATCAGCGGCATCGTGGAGGGCTGCCTGCAGTCCAAATGCTCGCTTCTGGGCGGAGAGACCGCCGAGATGCCCGGCTTCTACGCCGACGGCGAGTACGATCTGTCCGGCTTCTGCGTGGGGCTCGTGGACTACGACCGCATCGTGGACGGCTCCCAGGTGGGCCACGACGACGTGGTCATCGGCCTGGCCTCCACCGGTCCGCACGCCAACGGCTATTCACTCATCCGCAAAATT
>JANXYI010000361.1 GCA_025350085.1 Deltaproteobacteria bacterium | reverse complement strand
GAGTGAGTGTCCTGTAATGCTTCCCATGGCCCACACAAGCCAAAAGGGTTGGCTCAGGTTCCTCCTGGGCCAGCCCTTTCGGCGTAATGGGGAGTCCAGAGGGCCTGAGGCCCTCTGGCGGGGTCCAGGGGCAGCGCCCCTGGCCGCCGGAGGCTATTGCTGCTTCTCCCCGTCTTCGGGCAGGCGCACGGTGACGACCTCGACTTCCTGGTCAAAGCCTTTGACCTTGATGTGTTGCGGCTCGTCCAGGCCGAACTGGTCGCGCACCAGGGCCGCGGTGCGCGCGCTGAGCAGGATGCCGCCCTTGGGCGCATTGGATTCCAGGCGCTGGGCCAGGTTCACGTTGCGGCCGAGCAGGGTGAACTCGCGGCGGCTGGTGGAGCCCATGTCGCCCACGATGCAATGCCCGGTGTTCACGCCGATGCGGATGGTGATCTCGTGGCGGCCCTGGGAGCGCCAGCGCGTGTTCAGGCGTCTGAGCGCGGCCTGCATGTCCACGGCGCAGGCCACGGCGGAGAGGGCCGAGCGCCGGGCGTTCTCCACGGAGTCCAGGCTTGGCGACTCGGGGTAGCCGAAGAAGGCCATGATGCCGTCGCCCATGAACTTGTCCACGGCCCCATTGTGCCGGAAGATGCAGGCCGTCATCTGCTCCAGGTACTCGCCCAGGAAACGCTGCACTTCGGCGGGCTCCATGCGGTCGCTCAGGGCCGTGAACCCGGCGATGTCCGAGAAGAGCACCGAGAGGTCCACCCCGCGGCCCTCCATGATGTCCGTGCCGGACTCCAGGATCTGCCGGGCGATGGCTGGGGAGAAGTAGGCCTCGAGCATCTTGCGCTGGCGGGCGCTCTCCCCGGCGCTGCGGGCCAGGCCATCGGCCAGGAGTCCGAGGCTGAAGAGCGTACAGGCCAGCGTGCTGGCCGTGAGATTCAGGGCCAGGCCCGAGGAGACGTACACGCCGAGCACCGCAACCGGGCACAGGGCGCAGAGGCCGAGGGATGCGGGCAGGAAGGCGCGGATGGGCAGGCGCAGGAAGAGCAGGGTGATGCTGGCCAAAAACAAGGCGGCCAGGGCCACGGAGTTCCAGGCCGGGGCCTGGCGCAGGAAGGAGCTGGTCAAGAGCGTGTTCATGAGGTTCGCGTGGAGCGTCACCAGCGGTTCGGCCGGGGACAGCGGCGTGGCCTTGATGTCCGTGGTGCCCGAGGCCACCAGCCCGATGAGCACGATCTTGCCCTTGAGGCCCTGGCGCAGGAAGGCCAGCTTGGCCGGATCTGCTGCGGATTCCAGCACCTCGGCATAGGACAGGTGCCAGAACCCTTTGCCCCAGGGCGCGGCCAGGTTCACTGGCATGAGGCCCTCCACGTCCGTGGGCACGCTCAATCGACCGCCCGGCCAGGAGAGGTCCACCGCGCCGGGCCGGACAAGGGCCTTGGCATTCAGGTGCCGCATGACCGAGGTCAGGGCCAGGGAGGGGAGGAGCTGGCCCTGGTAGCCGACGTAGAGCGGCATGCGCCGGAACACGCCGTCCGCGTCCGGGGTGGCGGCCACGTGTCCCAGCCCCAAGGCGTGGCGCGCGAGCCGGGCCAGGGGCAGGAAGGTCTTCTCGGCCTGGCGCAGGTCCGGGACAAAGATTTGGCCTGGCGGCAGGAGCGAGGGCAGAAGCGGCAGGTCGCCCTCCTCGGGCGTCAGGCGCACCACCTCGGGCTCGCTCACCAGGCCCACGCCCACGGGCAGGACCACCCGGCCGCTGCGCGTGATGGCCGCCTCCAGGGCCGCGTCCTCGGACTCGGCCTTGTCACCGGAGCTCGGGCCGTGGAACACGACATCAAAGGCCACCAGGGACACGCCGCAGTCCGTGAGGATGTCCAGCACCTGGGCGTGGGCCGAGCGCGGGAGCGGCCATTTGCCGAGCAAGCGCACCGAGGCATCGTCGATGTCCAGGAACACGAGGTCCGGGTGCGCCAGCGGCCGCGCGGCCAGGCGGAAGCGCAGGTCGGACAGGGACAGCTCCAGGCGCTGGAAGGCGCCGGGGAAGCCGAGTAGCAGGCCGCAGAAGAGCGCCAGAACGGTAGCGCCCACGGCCAGGCCGCGCGCCTTGGGCGACAGGGTGCGTGCGGGTCCGGGCATGGGCGGGCCTAGGGCTGGTCCTTCAGAATGGGCAGGCCGCTCTCGCGTCCGGCCGCGCCGGTCATGTTCACCGGCGTCTCCGAGCCCTTCTGGCGCATGGAGCGCTTGGGCATGTCCGCCGGGGCGGCCGGGGCGGGCAGGATGGTCTGGACCTCCACGCACTCCGAGACCACGCCCTGCATGGTGACCGGGTGGGGCTTGCCCACTCGGGCCTTGGCAAAGGCCGCGTCCACAGTGGGCACCGGAACCGGGGCGTAGATGCCGCCTGTGCAGGCCAGCACGTGCAGGCTGGCCGGGACCTCAAGCCTGGGCAGGGGCTGCTGCATGGGCCTGCCCGGGGCCAGGCGGTAGGCCGCGCCGCCGCCACCGGGCAGGAGCAGGGGCTCGCCGGTGGGGCCGGGGTCCAGGGCGATCATGATCTCGCAGGCGCGGCTGGCCTCGACCTCGATCTGGGCCGGGGTCTCGACGCTGACGCGCAGCACCGGCAGGGCCAGGGCCGCGGGCGGGGGCTCGGCCAGGGCGTGCAGGCGCACCTCCACCAGGACCACGGCGCGCACCGCGGCA
>JANXYI010000355.1 GCA_025350085.1 Deltaproteobacteria bacterium | reverse complement strand
CCGCCAGCAGGCGGCCCCCCGTCAGAATGCGTCAGGCGGATGCGCGGCAGGCTGTCCGGAACGGACGACCTACTTCATCTTGTGGGCTTCCTTGATCTTGTCCAGGGTGCCGTCGGCCTTGATGGCGGCCAGGCCCTTGTTCACCAGGTCAAGCACGTCCTTGTTGCCCTTCTTCACGGCGATGCCGATGTTCTCGACCTTGTCGCTTTTCAGCACGCCGGCGATCTTGATCTTGTCGGCGAATTTCTTCCGGTGTACTCCACGGCCACCGGGCTGTCGGCCACAACGGCCTGGACAGAGCCCTTGACCAGGTCTTCCATGGCCAGGCCCACCTCGTCGTAGGTCTTGATGGCCTTGAAGCCCTTCACGTCCTTGATGACCAGGTAGCTGGTGGTGCCGATCTGGGCGCCAATGGCCTTGCCCTTGAGCCCGGCCAGGTCCGTGGCCTTCTCCTTCACGCCGACCACGAGCATCTGCTCGATGGGGATGATGGGCTCGGAGAAGTCCATGGTCACCTTGCGCTCGTCGGTGATGGACACGGAGGAGGAGATGGCGTCGTACTTGCCCGCGGCCAGGCCCGCGAAGATGCCGTCCCAGGCCACGTTCTTGAATTCGGCCTTGAAACCGCCCTTCTCGGCCGCGGCCTTGATCACGTCGACCTCAAAGCCCACGATCTCTTTCTGCTCGTTCATGTACTGCATGGGGGCGTAGGTGGCGTCGGAGGCGAAGATGATGGTCCTCGGACCGGCGGGCACGGCGGGGGCCGCCACCGGGGCCTCGGCCTTCTTCTCTTCCTTCTTCTCGCCGCAGCCGACCACGCCCAGGGCGAGCACGGAGCAGGCAGCCACCAGGAACAGGGACTTGAACAGGCGTTTCATGCGTTCTCCTTGAAGTTGAAGCGTTGGAATGGATGCAACCACACGACAGTACGCTCCCGGGAAGCGGGATGAGAGACGCACCCGTCCGGGGGATTCCGTGAAAGCTCGCGCCGTGGCGGTGATGCCGCGCGGCACAGCCTTGATCCTTAGACACATCGCAATGAAAAAACAAGAACCAGCGCGCGAGGCGGGGCAAGTACCCGCTTCGGGGCCAGGCGCGGCCCGCTTGACCATAAGGCCCGCTCGGCTTACACAGCCCGGAGGCCCGCTCCCGAACACCCTGCACGTGCCGCCAGGACCAATCCTCGGTCAACGGGCTAGCGGGCGCAACACCACGGAACCACACCATGATGAACAGCGCTCCGGAGACCCCGGATACTCCCATAGCCCCCCAGCATTCCAGCAAGATCTTTTCCTATTTCATGCTCTTCTTCCTGGCGGTGGCCCTCATCTGGGGCTTTGTGCTGGTGGAGCCGTTCATGCACACCATCATCATCTCCGCCGTGCTGTCCATCATCTTCTCGCCGCTGTATGCGCGCCTGTTCACCCGGCTGGGCGGCCGGGCCAACCTCGCCGCCGGGATCACCGTGGCCGTGGTGGTCTTCGTGATCATCCTGCCCATGACCTTCCTGGCCTGGGGCCTGGTGACCCAGGGCCTGGACGCGGTGCACGCCGCCAACAGCTGGATGGACAAGACCGACGCGGCGAACTTCTTCCGCGACCACCGCCTGGAGCCCTACCTGGTCTGGCTCCGGGAGCGGGTGCCCTTCTTCACCTTTGACGAGGCCGCCATCCACGCCAAGCTCGTCCAGTCCTCGCGCGACTTTGCCCAGTCCATGCTCGACGCCAGCGCCACCCTGGTGGGCAACATGGCCAAGCTGCTCCTGCGCTTCTTCCTCATGATCTTCATGGTCTTCTACTTCCTGCGCGAGGGCCGGGGCATGGTGCAGAGGATCAAGTACCTGGCGCCGCTGCGCACGCACCAGGAAGACATCATCATCGACAGCCTGCAGCGGGTGGCCCGGGCCGTGCTCTTCGGCAGCCTGTTCATCGCCGTGCTGCAGGGGCTGGTGGGCGCCCTCGGGCTCTACATCGTGGGCATCCAGCCCCTGTTCTGGGGCACCATGATGGGCATGGCCGCGCTCATCCCGGTCATCGGCACCGGGCTCATCTGGCTCCCGGTCACGGCCTACCTCTATTTCTTCGGCGACCCGGGCTGGGCCCTGTTCTTCCTGTTGTGGAACATCATATTGGTGACGAACATCGACACCATCCTGCGGCCCCTGCTCATGCGCCGAGCCGCCCAGGTCTCGCCCTTCTACATCTTCGTGGCCATCCTGGGCGGCATCCACGCCTTCGGGGCGCTGGGCATCTTCTACGGCCCGCTGATCTTAAGCTTCCTCATGGTCATGCTCAAGATCTACAGCGAGGAGTACGACGAGGTGCTCACCTCCCGGGCGGGCTTCAAATCCTACGGAAACGAACCATGATTCCATCACGCCCAGGGCGCGCCTTGAGGGCCGCGCCCGCCCCCATCCGGCTCTTCGGACTCTTGCTCCTCGTCCTCATCCTGGCCGCCCTGGCCTGGGGCTGCGCCGGGCCTGCGGTTCCGCCCCCGGCGCCGCTGCCCCCGCCGCCGCCGGTCAAGGCCGCGCGTGCCTGGTTTGAACCCCTGAGCGTGGACCAAGCTTTGGCTCGCGTTGCCCAGATGCACCCCTCCACCCAGGGCCTTTCGTCCTGGCGCGACCTGGAGCCGGGCCTCAAGGCCAACCTGGCCTATGTCTCGGCCAAGCCCGCCCAGGGCGTGGCCGTGGACCGGCCGGGCCTCAAGCTCACCTGGGGCGCCATGCGCCAGACCCTGGAGGACCTGCTCGCGGCCCTGCCCTTCCTGGACGAGGACCCGGCGCTCTTGGCCCGGGTCTTTGCCTGGTTCCCGGTGGAGCGGGAGGACAGCCTCGTCACCGGCTACTACGAGCCTTTTCTTGAGGCGAGCCTGGAACCGGACCCGGCCTTCCCCTACGCCGTCTACGGCCAGCCGGGCGACATGCTCATGGCCGACCTGGGCGAGTTCCACCAGCGCTGGCGCGGCCAGAAGCTGCACTACCGGCTGACGAAAGGCGGCATCAAGCCCTACTACTCGCGTGGGGACATCGACTTCGGCGGGGCGCTCAAGGGCCGAGGCGTGGAGCTGGCCTGGGTCAGGGACCGCATCGACCTCTACTTCCTGCACATCCAGGGTTCCGGGCGGCTCATCCTGCCCGACGGCAGCGTCAAACACGTGCTGTACGCCAACAAGAACGGCCGCGACCTGGCCATGCTCGGCCGCACGGTCATCAGCCGCGGGTACCTGACCCGCGACGAGGCCAGCATGCCGCGCATCAAGAGCTTTGTGCAGCAGAATCCCCAGCTGGCCAAGGAGCTGCTCTCCGCGGACCTGAGCTACGTCTTCTTCCGCCTGTCTGACGTCGGGCCCTTTGGCAGCATGGGCAGCCTGCTCACGCCGCTCAGCTCCATTGCCGTGGACCGTGCGCAGGTCCCGCTCGGCGCGGCCCTGGCCATGACCACGCCGCTCCCGGTGCCCAGGCAGGGCGGCCCGGCGCGCCTGTCCGGGCTCATGCTGGCCCAGGACACGGGCGGGGCCATCGTGGGCAGCCATGTGGACCTGTTCTGCGGGTCCGGCCCGTACGCCGAGTTCGTGTCCGGCCGCATGAAGAACCCCGGCACCCTGCACATCCTGGTCAGTAACCGCGCCCTGGCCGACCTGCCTCCGGCCACGGTCCCGTCCACGGTTTCATCCACGGTCCCATCAACGGCCTCAGCAACGGCCGCGACACCGGGAACGTCTACGGGCATGGGCAATGGCGGGAAAAACGGCAACGGTGTCGCCAACGGTGCTGTCAACGGCGGCAGCAACGGTTCCGGCAACGGAACCAGGAACGGCAACGCCGGTGGGAACGGGACCAAAAACGGCAACGCCGGCGGCAACGTCAACGGCAACGGTGTGCCGGTTCAGTAGCGGGCTTAAGGCGCCAAACGCGGCAGGGCCGCCAGGGAAATCTCCCTGGCGGCCCTGCTGTTTTCGGGGCCTGGCGGCGCCTACTTGAGCTTGTCCAGCTCGCCCATGATCAGGCCCAGGTCGGGCCTGCGGTTGATGTCAAAGCTCTTGGCAAAGCGCACCACGCCCTTCTTGTCGATGATGACGATGGCCCGCTCCGTGGTGCCGCTGGTGCGCAGCACGCCGTACTTCTTCGCCACGGCCCCGTGGGGCCAGAAGTCGGAGAGCACCGGGAACCACAGCCCGCGCATCTCCACGATCCAGGCGTAGAGGCTGGGCACGTTGTCCGTGGTGATGCCCAGGATTATTGCCTCGCGCTGCTCGAAAAGCGCGCGGGTCGCGTTGTAGCCGGGCCACTGGTCCGAGCACACGGGCGTGAAGGCCGCGGGCACGAAGGACAGCACCACGTTCTTCTGTCCGCGGAAGTCGGACAGGCGCACGGTCTGGCCCGTGGTGGAGGGCAGGGCGAAGTCCGGGGCCGGGCTGCCCGGCCGCACCTTGAGGCTGCTGTCCACGGGCTTGAGCTGGCCCGGGTCATAGAGCATGTCCTTCAGGTCCACTGCCAGCGCAGGGGCCAGGGCCGAAGCCATCCAGAATGCGACGGTCAGAAACAGCAGGGCGAGAGTTTTGCGCATGATGCCTCCTCGTGCCGGGCTACTGTACGCCCGAGGCGCGCAGGATGAGCTCCAGGAAGGTCTGCTCGTCCTCGAAGCGGCCCTCCTGGACAAAGAGCACCTTGAGGCCGCGGCCGTCCGCCGTGGGCCTCAGCATCAGGTAGGTCGGGGTGCTTGTGGTCCCGAAGGCCTTGAGCAGCTCATAGTCGCCGTCCTGGAACAGGGGCATGGGGATTTCGTACAACAGGCGGAAGGTGTCCACCTCGTAGGCCGAGTTGCCCGCGCCGATGCCCAGGAACTTGAGTGCCTTGCTCTGGGGCAGGGCCATCAGGCGCTCGAACACGCGGCCCAGCGGTTTGGCCTCGGCCTGGCAGTGTGGGCAGTACATGCTGAAGAGCTCCACCAGCAGGACCTCGGCCTTGATCTGGGAGAGCCGGAAGCTTTGGGTCCCGTCGGGCAGGCCCAGGTAGGCGGCCTCGGCCGGCTTCGGCGCGGCCTTGATCGTGAGGTCGGGCAGGACGTCGCCGACCTTGGGCTTCTTAGCCAGGGCCGGGGTGCAGAACAGCAGCAGTGCCAGCAGGCTGGCGGCGAATCTCTTCATGGCGACCTCCCAAGGGACTCCGTGCCGGAGCCGTGAGTGCCCAGAATACCCTGGGCCAGGATTTTTGCAAGGGGCTTGCCCGGGATTTGAAATGCAATCGGCCGGGATTTGAAATGCAATCGGGGGGAGGGCTTTTGCCCTCCCCCCGAAGGGGAACCCGCTGGTTTGGACCATCCGCCCCGGCGGGCTCCTATCTAGAGGTGCGTTCCGTTTGTTCCGTCAGCTTAAGCCCCACTGCTAACCGAGCAACGCCCGCACGGGCCGGATCAGCTGGGCCAGGGCCTCCTGCCTGGTGAACAGGCGGGGGCTTGGGCTCGCATCGGCCATGAGGGTCTTGGCGTACAGGCCGGGCTTGTCCTGGGTCAGGAAGATGACCCGGACCGACTCCTCGTCCACCAGCTGGGCATTGGGGTACTTCTTCTTGGCCGCGGCCAGGCCCTTCTTGGCCAGCTCCAGCATGGCCTCGCGGTCACCGAAGTTCATGGTGCCCGTGGGGCAGGACAGCACGCAGGCCGGAAGCTTCCCGGCTTTCACGCGGTCGTTGCACATGTCGC
>JANXYI010000350.1 GCA_025350085.1 Deltaproteobacteria bacterium | reverse complement strand
CTGGCCTACAAGCTCGCGCTGGCCTCGGCGCTGATGTGGCTGGTGGCGGCGTTCATGTTCGGGAACCACGGCCCGGTGGCCCAGGTCACGGTGTTCGAGGCAGCCATGCCGCCCATGGTCCTCGGCGGCATCCTGGCCACGGAGAACGGCCTGGACCCGGAGCTGGCCGCGCTGATGGTGGGCGTGGGCACGCCGCTCGGCTTTTTGACCCTGCCCCTGTGGCACTGGCTTTTGGCCGGGATGTAGACCGGAGAGAGACTCGGCCGGGCTTAGGCCAGGCGCGTGAGCACGAAGAACCAGCCCACGCCGCAGGCCAGAAGCAGGCCGCAGGGAAGGATGAGCCGCCGCCAGGCCTGGCCCAGGTCGGCCCCGAAGAACTGGCAGGACAGGATGAAGCAGACGTGCAGGGGCGAGACCATGACCCCGGTGAACCCGGCGAACAGGCCGAGCACCAGGTGCGGCATGAGCTGGTCGGCTGCCCCGTTTGCGCCCCCCCCGTTTGCAGAGATGATCCCCAGGATGATGGGGAAGGTGGCGCCCACAAAGGCCACGGTGATGCCCGAGATGAGCCCCACCAGAAACGGCAGGCAGAGCGTCAGGGCAAAGAGCGCGCCCGGACCCGAGGCGATGCGCGAGAGCTCGTCCACCGCGCCCGAGGCCTGGAGCACGTCCTTGAACATCAGGATGGACACCACCAGCGCCACCAACTGATACAGCTCGGGGTTGCGCAGCACCCCGGCCACGAAGCGCGGCCCCACGCGGTTCTGGATCAGCGCGCAGAGGATGGCCAGGGTGAGCGCGGCCATGATGCCCAGCTCGAACGGCCAGTCCGGGGCGAAGACCGTCATGCCGACCTCCAGCCCCAGGCCGCCGCCGATGGCCACCAACATGGGCAGGCCGTGCGTCAGTGCGGCCCTGATGTCGCGCGGAGCCTCCTGGGTTCTCGTTTCCTTCAGGTGCGCCACGGCCGGGCGCATGATGAACACCCAGCCGAGCACCAGGCACAGGCCGATGCACGGCAGGGTGTACAAAATAAGCCGCGCGAGCGGCACCCCGGCCAGGGACGCGGCCAGGATGATGCCCGGATACAGCGGCCAACACAGCTCCCAGAGGTGCCGGAACCAGTAGTTGACCAGCGCGGTGTCGCGCCGGGCCAGGCCCAGCTCGTCGGCCATGTCGCGCACCAGCGGAGCGGAAAACACCGCCCCGCCGGGCATGGGCAGAAAGCCCACCAGGGCCGGGAAAAAGGCCAGGCGCAGGCGTGGGTTGCGCAGGAAGCCCGAGGCCGCCTGCATGAGCCGTACGGTCTGGCCGCTCTTCTCCAGCACCTCGCTGAGAAACAGGATCAGCGCCAGGATGAGGACCAGGAGGCAGGTCTCGCGCTGGATCATCGAGAGCGCCGAGACCTTGAGCCAGCCAAGCGGCGCCAGGCCGAAGAAGAGCGCCAGCACAAAGGACCCGGCCAGCACGGACAGCCACAGCGGCCGACGCAGGCGCAGGCCGAGCAGCATGACGCCAAAGGCGCCGAGCACCTTGGCCAGGGGCAGAAATGTCGCAAAAGCTTCGGTCACAACAGGCTCCGTGCCGGGCGTTGCCAACAACAAGCGCCGGTGATACTCCGTTTGCGCGCCCACGAAAAGCCCGGAGCATTCACCCGCATTGCCGGGCCGAGCACCCGGCCGATCCATGAAAGCCGTTGCACAGGAGAACGCCATGCCCATGACCGCAGACGCCGCCCGCGCGCACATCACGGAGTTGCTGCTTAGGCGCACGACCCAGGACGAGGCCCGGCGCCAGGAGGCCCTGCGCGAATACCTGGACGTGACCCAGGCCGCCACGGATGCGTCCGCCGCAGAGGCCCTGGCCGGCATGATCCCGGCGCTCATGCCTCAGCTCTACGCCAAGTGGATCGGAATGTTCGCGGACCGGCTGCTTGAGACCGTGCCGCTCACGCAGCTTGAGCCCCTGTGCGACGGCAGCGCCGCAAACGCTGCGGCCCTGACCCTGGCCTATGTGATGTTCCTGGAGTCCGCGCGCATGGAAAAGCAGATCGATGCGGACCTGGCCGCCCTGGGAGCGGGTGTGGCCGAGGGCCAGAGCCCCAAGCTGGACAACCTGGCCGACCTGGCCGCCAGCTACATCCGCGCGCGCCTGGGCGTGCTGGCCGAAAAGGCCAAGAAACAGTAACCCGGCTCAGGCCTGGGCAGGGTTCTGCGCCGCAAGGGCGCGTTCCACGGCCTCGGCCACCTGGACGCCGTCCGGCAGGCCGTCACCAGCCTCAGGCTCCGCCCCCTCCCCGTCCGTGCCCTCATTGGCCTCAGCCGCCTCGGCCGCAGCTTCTGTCGCTGCCTCGACAAGGGCGATCTGGAGGTTCAGCTCGCGCTGGAGCGCCACGCTGTGCGGTTCGAAAAAGAGCTTCCAGACCACGGCGGCCTTGGGTACGCGGTCCAGCCGCGCCAGCACCAGGCCCAGGAACAGGATGGCCCGGTTGCTCCCGCGGTTCTTCTGCAGGATGCGCTCGAACTCGACCTTGGCCTGGATATAGCGCTCCAGGCGGTACAGGCTTTCGCCCAGGCGCTGCCGGGCCTCCACGTTCTCGCTCTCATGCTTGAGGAACTCGCGGTACTGGTCTGCGGCCGCCTCAAAGGTCCCGGCGGCAAAGGCGACGTTGGCCGCGGCCAGGATGGGCGCGGTCTGCGAGGCCGAAGCCATAGGCACAGCCTCGGTCTCGCCGCGCAGCTTG
>JANXYI010000346.1 GCA_025350085.1 Deltaproteobacteria bacterium | reverse complement strand
GACCACCTGACCTACGACAAGCTGGCCGAGTTCCCGTACATGGCGCTTTTGTTCAACGGCTGGGGCTTCGGCGTGGAGTACAACGAGCCCAAGGGCCACTCGCGCATGATCCGCGACCAGCTGGAGATCGACGCCTCGCGGCTCAAGGCCGGCGGCGTGTGCCTGTCCTGCAAGACGCCGTATGCCCCGCAGCTCCAGAAGGAGCTGGGCGAGGGCTATTATTCCAAGCCCTACAAGGAAGTGCTGGCCATGATCCCGGAGAAGAACCGGGAGCTCGGCGTGGCCTGCACCGACTGCCACGACAACAAGGACATGGGCCTCAAGCTCTCGCGCGGGTTCACGCTGGGCGCGGCACTCGACGCCCTGAAGTTCGAGCAGAAGAACATGACCCGCCAGGAGAAGCGCTCGGCCGTGTGCGCCCAGTGCCACGTGACCTACAACATCCCCAAGGACAAGGAGATGCACTCCACCGGCCTGTTCTTCCCCTGGGCTGGCAGCAAGTGGGGCGCCATCACCATCGAGAACATCATCAAGGTCATCCGCTCGGACGACTCCTACCGCGAGTGGAAGCAGAACGTCACCGGCTACAAGATGGGCTTCATCCGCCACCCGGAGTTCGAGCTGTTCAGCAACAAGAGCACCCACTGGAAGGCCGGGGCCGCCTGCGCCGACTGCCACATGCCCTACACCAAGCAGGGCGTGAAGAAGTTCAGCGACCACCGCGTCATGAGCCCGCTGAAAAACGACATGAAGGCCTGCATGCAGTGCCACACCGAGACGGCCGCCTGGCTCAAGGAGCAGGTCACGACCATCCAGGACCGCACGGCCTCGACCATGCTGCGCGCGGGCTATGCCACGGCCACCACGGCCAAGCTCATCGAGCTGGCGCACAAGGCCCAGGCGGACGGCAAGACCATCGACAAGGCCTTGTATGACAAGGCGCGCGACTACTACGAGGAGGCCTTCTACCGCTCGCTGTTCATCGGCGCGGAGAACTCCATGGGCTTCCACAACCCGAGTGAGGCGCAGCGTGTGCTCGGCGACTCCATCGCCTTTGCGGGCAAGGCCGAGGGCTTCCTGCGCCAGGCGCTGGCCAAGGCGGGCGTGGACGTGCCGGTGAAGGTGGACCTGGAGCTGACCAAGTACCTCGACGCCCGCGGCGACAAGAAGCTCAAGTTCGACCCGGCCCAGGAGTTAAAGGACCCCATGGGCGTGCAGGAGATGTTCTAGGCTGACGGATCAGAATCGGTTGAATGAGGAGGCCCGTCGCGGAAGCGGCGGGCCTTTTTTGTGGAGGAGGGGGTTATAAGCTCGATCTCAAAGCCGCCGCCAGCATCTCTACGGCTTTCCCAGGGTTTTTTGCCATATTAGTCGCAAGTTCTTTCGCCTTGTCTAACCAAAAGCCATCTGGCACCTTCGTATATTGTAGGCTAGCCCGGATAATCTCCAGCTCACTAATGCGATGCTTAACACGAATAGAAAGCCGCAAATCTACGCGGTCGAAATGATGCCCATCTCCATCATAGACGAAGTGATGGCCTTCAACATTGTTGTCCAAAAAGGTTAATGTTTTTTCCTGTAATATCCTGTGCAGCTGCATGTTCTCTTCGCCGTCCGCGAATACGTCAAGCTGCGTCCGCGGGTTATACTCGTGATCTTTTATCTCCGCCACCTGGTCACGCCAAGAGTACCATTCCTTCATCAACTCTTCGAGCTGATAGGCAACCTTCCTCGGATCTGAAAGAATGCGCATTGAGTAAGACGGGCGTTTATCCATGCCAGACCTTCCTAGCTAATGAACCTTGATGCAATGGTTGCCCGTTAGCACCCCGTTAGACTCTACGCAATAGCCTCGTCCATACTCGCACCCCACCGCGCACCTACCCCCCCCAGTTGACAAACCCCGGCCCACGGGCGAAGGGACGCCATCCGCCCACCCTTACAGCCCCAAGGTGCCCGCATGCCCAAGACCCCACCCGACAACATTGAGGCCCTCAAGCTGCGGCGCAAGGTGCTGGGCACCCGCATTCAGGATTTCGAGAAGAAGATCAAGCATCTGACGAAAGAGATCGCCGCCGAGAAGGCCAAGCCCGCCTTCAAGACCAGCACGGACCCGCGCCACAGCAAATTTCAGGATGCCGCCCGGCGCAACGTGGCCAAGCTGCAGGACACACTCAACGAGGTGACGGAGCTGCGCGCCAGGGCGCTCAGGGAGCTGAACCGCTGCAACGCGATCATCAAGGGCCAGG
>JANXYI010000335.1 GCA_025350085.1 Deltaproteobacteria bacterium | reverse complement strand
CGGGAGCATCTGCGCACCACGGCCCGGGATTAGGCCCGCACCACGACCCCCCCGCGATCCACCCGCGAACCGGAGAAGCGAGCGCAGCATGTCCCAAAATGTCCTGGTCACCGGCGGCGCCGGCTACATCGGCAGCCACGCCTGCAAGGTCCTGGCCCAGGCCGGGTACATCCCGGTCACCCTGGACAATCTGGTCTACGGCCACGCCAACGCCGTGCGCTTCGGCCCCTTTGTCCAGGCGGACGTGCTGGACCGCGCGGCGCTCGACCGGGTCTTTGCGGAGTATAACCCAGGCGTCGTGATGCACTTCGCGGCCTTCACCTATGTGGGCGAGTCCGTGACCGACCCGGGCAGGTATTACCGCAACAACGCCGTGGGCACGCTGACCTTGCTGGAGGCCATGCGCGACCACGGCTGCGCTCGGCTGGTGTTCTCCAGCTCCTGCGCGGTGTACGGCTTGCCGCAGATCCTGCCCCTGGCCGAGGACCACCCCCTGGCGCCCATGAATCCGTATGGCGTGTCCAAGGCCATGAGCGAGCACATGATCGCGGATTTCGGCCAGGCCCACGGCCTCAAGTCGGTGTGCCTGCGCTACTTCAACGCTGCCGGGGCCGACCCCGAGGGGGGCCTTGGCGAGGACCACGACCCGGAGACGCACCTCATCCCCCTGGCCGTGGAGGCCGCCCTGGGCCAGCGGCCGCCCCTCCAGGTCTTCGGGAGCGACTACCCCACCCCGGACGGCACGGCGGTGCGCGACTACGTGCATGTGCTGGACCTGGCCCAGGCCCACCTGGCCGCCTTGCGCTTCCTCGAGTCGGATGGGGAGGCGGGCGGAAAGTCCACGGCCTTCAACCTGGGGCTGGGGCAGGGCTTTTCCGTGGCCGAGGTCCTGGCAGCGGTAGAGGCCGTGTCCGGCCGGGCCGTGCCGCACACCCTTGCCCCGCGCAGGCCCGGCGATCCGCCCAGGCTGGTGGCCGAAGCCACGCTGGCCGAGCGGGTGCTGGGCTGGCGGCCGGAGTTCACGGACCTGCGGGAGATCCTGCGCACGGCCTGGGACTGGCACGCTGGCGCCCGGGACCGGGTCGGCCCGTGAGGTCCGGCACCGGCGTGCGGGAGCCCGGGGTTGCTTTACAGGCGCGGGATATCGTGAGAAGCGAGGACACATGACGGCCAAGGTTGCATTCATCACCGGCATCACCGGCCAGGACGGGGCCTATCTGGCGGATCTGCTGCTCTGCAAGGGCTACGTCGTGCACGGCCTCAAGCGCCGCAGCTCCCTGTTCAACACCGGGCGCATCGACCACCTGTACCAGGACCCGCACCAGCAGGGCCGCCGCTTCATCCTGCACCACGGCGACATGACCGACTCGCTCAGCCTCTTGCGCATCATCCAGGGCACCCAGCCCGACGAGATCTACAATCTGGCGGCCCAGAGCCACGTGGCCGTGTCCTTCGAGGAGCCGGAGTACACCGCCAACTCCGACGGCCTGGGCACCCTGCGCGTACTGGAGGCCATCCGCATCCTGGGCCTGGAGAAGAAGAGCCGCTTCTACCAGGCCTCCACCAGCGAGCTCTACGGCCTGGTGCGCGAGACCCCGCAGACCGAGGCCACGCCGTTCTATCCGCGCAGCCCCTATGCCGCGGCCAAGCTCTATGCCTACTGGATCACCGTGAACTACCGCGAGGCCTACGGCATCCACGCCAGCAACGGCATCCTGTTCAACCACGAGTCCCCGGTGCGCGGCGAGACCTTTGTCACCCGCAAGATCACCCGGGCCCTGGCGCGCATCTCGCTGGGCATGCAGGACTGCCTGTTTCTGGGCAACCTCTCGGCCAAGCGCGACTGGGGCCACGCCCGCGACTACGTGGAGGCCATGTGGCTCATGCTCCAGCAGGACACCCCGGACGACTACGTCATCGCCTCGGGCCAGCAGAAGAGCGTGCGCGACTTCGTCAACGCCGCGGCGCGGGAGCTGAAGCTCGAGCTCACCTGGCAGGGCGAGGGGCCGGAGGAAAAGGCCTATGATGCCCAGGGCGTGTGCCGCGTGGCCGTGGACCAGCGCTACTACCGCCCCACGGAGGTGGAGGCGCTCCTCGGCGACGGGACCAAGGCCCGCGAGCGTCTGGGCTGGTCCGCGCGCATCGGCTTCGAGGAGCTGGTGGCCGAGATGGCCCGCGAGGACCTGAAGGACGCCCGGCGCGACGCATTGGTGAAGAAGCACGGCTTCACTGCCTGCGACTACAACGAGTAGGGCTTCCCGGATGCGCACGGACAGCAGGATCTTTGTCGCCGGACACCGGGGGCTGGCCGGTTCGGCCCTGGTGCGCGCGCTCGCGGCCAGCGGCTATGCCAATCTCATCACCCGCGGCCACGCGGAGCTGGACCTGACGGACCAGGCCGCAGTGCGCGTCTTTTTCCAGGCCGAGCGGCCCGACCACGTGTTCCTGGCCGCGGCCCGGGTGGGCGGCATCCTGGCCAACAGCACCCATCCGGCGCAGTTCATCCGCGACAACCTGGCCATCCAGACCAACGTCATCCACGAGGCCTGGGCCGCCGGGGTGGACCGGCTGCTGTTCCTGGGTTCCAGCTGCATCTACCCGCGCCTGTGCCCCCAGCCCATGCGCGAGGAGCACCTGCTCACCGGGCCGCTGGAGCCCACCAACCGGGCCTACGCCGTGGCCAAGATCGCGGGCATCGAGATGTGCGCCAGCTACAACCGGCAGTACGGCGCGCGGTTCCTGGCGGCCATGCCCACCAATCTCTACGGCCCCTGCGACACCTACGATTTGGAGAACTCCCACGTCATCCCGGCGCTCATCCGCAAGATGCACGAGGCCAAGGCCGCGGGCGCGGCCGAGGTGGTGGTCTGGGGCACGGGCACGGCCCGCCGGGAGTTCTTGTTCAGCGACGACATGGCCGAGGCCTGCGTGCTGCTCATGGCCTTGCCGGAGGCGGAGTTCACGGCTCAACTGGAGCAGGGCGAGTTTCCGCTCATCAATGTGGGCAGCGGCGCGGACCAGGCCGTCGCCGAACTGGCCCGGCTGATTGCGGAGGTGGTGGGTTATGGCGGGGAGTTGGCCTTCGACGCCTCCCGCCCGGACGGGATGCCGCTCAAGCGGCTCGACGTGTCCCGGCTGTTTGCCCTGGGCTGGCGGCCGCGGGTGGAGTTGGGTCAGGGGCTGGCTTTGGCCTATGCCGACTTTCTCGCCACGCAGCGGGACAAGCAGCAAGAGCGGCCCAATGATTAAGGGCTGTGCCCGGCCGGATGATCACCCTCATCTGTCGCTGCGTGACGGCCCTGACCACGAACCCGAAGCTCCTGGCCGTGAAGCCGGAGCGGGCGGCCCGCATAGAAGGACATTGAAAAGAGGTATTCCCTCTGGTTCTTCACCGCACACATTCTGCATGTCTTTTGTGCCGCACCAGGACAAGTGCGTGATTCCCTTCATGTCCGGAGAGAAACAATGACCACCAAAGGACAGCCCGTTCAGGGAAAACGAAACGTCGTCGCCTTCATCCCCGCGCGCAGCGGGTCCAAGGGCATTCCTGGCAAGAATCTGGCGGATCTAGGAGGAAAGCCGCTCATCGCCCATTCTATTCTGGCGGCGCTGCAGTGTTCCCTCATCAACCGGGTCATTGTTACCACCGACAGCAATGAGATCGCGGAAGTCGCACGCCATTGGGGGGCGGAGACCCCATTCCTGCGTCCCCCCGAACTCTCACACGATTCCGCGTCCTTGGGGGATGTCATCGCCCACTTGTTGCAGGCACTGAGCCTGAAGGAGGGCTATGTCCCCGAGGCCTACATCACCCTGTATCCCACGCACCCCTTCCGCTCCCGCAGGCTGATGGAGGAGTTGACTGCCCTGCTGCTGGCCGGCTACCGTCACGTGCGTACGGTGCGGATGATCACGGTCCACGACTTCAGCCATTTCGTGGCCGGGCCTGACAAGTCCCTGCTGCCCATGGTGGACCGGGGGGGCCTGCCGCAGCGCTCGTTTTTCAGGAACTACGGGTTATTCGTGGGCGATAGGCACCAGACTCGCTGCACCAGGGAGCTGTATCTGCACCAGCTGCAAACCGAGGCCGAGATGCTGGACATCGACGAGCCGCAGCACCTTGTCAGGGCGAATGAGTTCATGGCCGGCTGGCGCCCGGAAGAGGAGAATCCCAGTGCAGAATGAAGCAGCCAGGGCAGCGGCGCGCCAGGGCTGCCCCCGACCAGCCAGCCGGGCGGCGGCATCGCGCCCGTGCGCCGGGGGCCGGTTCCCTGCGCTGCCGGGACGGCCATGACGCTGCGTATCGCCATCCCTTGCTACGGCCTATCTTCGGTTGCGGAGCAGGCGCTCTTCCAGACCGTGGGGAGGGTCCGCGCCGCCACCCGGGCGCAGGTGCACGTCTTTTACGCCCCTGGCCAGGCACCGGTCCTGCCCGAGGGGATCTCAGCCCACGCCCAGGCCCCTGCGCCGGAGCCGGAATCGGCCCTTCCCCGCGGCTGGTTCACGGCGGCCACTGTCCTGGGGGGCATGTTTCCGGACGACGACGTCCTCGTGGTCAGCCCGGGCAATCCCAACCTGCCAGCCGGGCGCGTGGCCCAGGCCGCTTCGGAGATGATCCGGCTGCGGCCCGCCGTCTTGCTCTCTACGACCCCCAGCCGGGATCACCCCTGTCAGTGGGAGGAATATTTCGACATAGTCGCGAGCCAAGCCTTCACCCCGGTGGACGTGGAGGAGGGGCTCATCGGTGTCCAGGCGGCCCAGGCTCTCGGACTCTCCGGAAGCGGGCTTGTCTCGGTGTGCTTCACCATGCCTTCGCTCGGTCCCTGGCCGCAGCAGCGCGGCAGGGGCAAGCTGTTCGAATGGCTTCCGGACAGGGGGCTGCTCTGCGACGTGTCGGTCAGGACGCCCGGCCCCTCGCTGCCGATGGAGCAGCGCGTATTTTTTTGGCACCAGGCAGGGCCTGTCGTGCGCCAGGTATCCTTCTGCGGGCAGGCCCTGGCTGCGCTGCCCCTGTTCCGCCCCCCTAGCCAGGCCGCGGCCTGTTTCCTGCGCCAGGGCGCGCTCTG
>JANXYI010000289.1 GCA_025350085.1 Deltaproteobacteria bacterium | reverse complement strand
GCCAGCCAGCGGGCGTTCTGGGACGGGCCGTAGACCGCGTCGCCCACCAGCGGGTGGCCCAGGTGCGCCAGGTGCACCCGGATCTGGTGCGTGCGGCCGGTGTGCAGGCGCAAGGCCACCAGGCTTGCGCGGCCCAGGCGGTCGGTCCACAGCCTGCGCCAGCTGGTGTGCGCGTGGCGGCCGCCCTTGGCCAGCACGGCCATCTTGGTGCGGTTGGTCGGGTGGCGGCCCAGCGGCAGCTCGATCTCGCCGGAGTCCGGATCGCCGCCCAGGGTGTGGCTAGGCGGCGTGTGCGGGCGGCCGTGCACCAGGGCCAGGTAGGTCTTGCCCACGCAGCGCGCGGCAAAGGCCCTGGACAGGGCCAGGCGCACGGCCTCGGTCAGGGCGATGAGGATCAGGCCCGTGGTGTCCTTGTCCAGGCGGTGCACGATGCCCGGCCGCTCGCCCTCCATGCCCGAGATGACCGGCATGAGTTCGGGAAAGTGGTGCAGCAGGCGGTTGACCAGGGTGCCGTCGGGCTTGCCGGGCGCGGGGTGGGTGGCCAGCCCGGAGCACTTGTCCAGGACCACCAGGGCCTCGTCGCGCAGGACCACGGCGAGCGGGGCGTCCTCGGAGCCCGGGATCTGCCGCGGGGTCAGGTCCGGGGTGCGCAGGCCGAGCTTCTCGTCGCCCTCCAGGCGCTGGCCGGGCTTGCGGCAGGCCTTGCCATTGATCTGCGCGAACCCGCCCACGATCCAGTCCTTGATGCGCTCGCGGGAGACCCCGGCACTGAACAGTTCGCGTGCCCAGAACTGGTCCAGGCGCGTGCCTGTGTCGGCGAGGGGCACGCTGCGCTCGTGGCGGAGGAGTTTTGGCTTGTCGTGCATGTGCGCTGGTATATCCCGGCCAAGTCAAAAGCACAAATCATTGGGTATGGCTCTGGCCTGGCCCTGGCTTGACCCTCTGGGACGCGCGTCGTACAAGTCCGCTCGGTTGCTTTGCAATTCTGGCCCTCAAACCCCGCGAGCGCACATGGCCCCACGCATCCCCCCACGTACCGTCGGCCTGGTCCTGACCTACAACGGCGAACGCCTGCTGGCCCGCTGCCTGGGATCCCTGGCCTTCTGCGACGAGGTCATCGTGGTGGACTCGCTCTCCGTGGATGCCACCTGCGACATCGCCCGGGCCGCCGGGGCTTTGGTCCTGAAGCGCCGCTGGGAGGGGCCGGGGCCGCAGTTCCGCTTTGCCCTGGAGCACATCCGGGCCCTCACGCCGAAGGTCGACTGGGTGGTCAGCCTGGACCAGGACGAGTGGCTGACCGACGAGCTTGCGGCGAGCATCCGCGCTGCCGTGGCGCGGGAAGACGAGCTGGCCGGCTACTGGGTGCCGCGCTCGTCCTTTTATTTCGACCGCTTCATGCGCCACAGCGGCTGGTACCCGGACCTCCTGCTGCGCCTGTTCCGGCCCGGCCGCATGGACGTGCACGTGAGCGGCGCGCATTACAGCTTCCTTCCCCAGGGCGAGACGGCCAGGCTTGACGGCGACATCCTTCACTATCCCTACCGCAACTTCCGCGAGCACCTGGACAAGATCAACTCCTACGCCCAGCAGGGCGCGGACGAGCTCAAGGCCCGGGGCCGCTCCGGCGGCGTGCTGGCTGGCGTGGTCCACGGCCTGGCGCGCTTCGCCAAGCTGTATCTGCTCAAGCTGGGGGTGCTCGACGGCCGGGCCGGGTTCATCAACGCCGTGCACGGCGCCTTCTACGCCTTCCTCAAGTACGTGCGCGCCTGCGAGGGCAGGGACTGGGGGCCGGAACCTTGACGCTTGCCGTGGCCGTGAGCGGCGGCAGCGACAGCCTGGCCGCCCTGCTGGCCCTCAGTGATGAGGCGCGCGCGGCCGGTCATGAAGTCCTGGCCCTGCACGGCCTTTTCCTGCCAAGTCCCGACGAAACCGCGGCCCAGGGCCTGGCCCAGGCCTGCGCGGACCTACGCGTGCCCCTGCACCTGGTCGACCTGCGCGCCGAGTTCGAGCAGCTGGTGGTGGCGCCCTTTGCGGGCGAATACCTGGCCGGACGCACGCCCAACCCCTGCGCGCGCTGCAACGCGCAGCTGAAGTTCGGCCTGTTGCTGGACCGCGCTGTGACGCTGGGGGCGGAAGGCTTGGCCACCGGGCATTTTGCGGCCAGCGGAGAGCACCGGGCCTATGGCTGGGCGCTCTCGCGCGGGGCAGACCCGCACAAGGACCAGAGCTATTTCCTGGCCCTGGTCCCGCGCGAACGCCTCCAGCGCGCCGTGTTCCCGCTGGCGCAGCGGCTCAAGGCCGAGGCCCGGGCCGGGCTCGACGCGCGCGGCGTAACCGTGCCCCTGCCCGCCGAGAGCCAGGAGATCTGCTTTGTGCCCGGCGACGACTACCGCGCTTTCCTGGCCGGTCGCTGCGCGGCATTGCCTGGCCCGGGCCCGGCCGTGCTGCCGGACGGCACGGTGGTCGGCACGCACCAGGGCCTCTGGCGCTACACCATCGGCCAGCGCCGGGGCCTGGGCATCGCCTTTAGCGAGCCGCTGTTCGTGCTGGACAAGGACCTGGCGCGCAATGTCCTGGTGCTGGCCCCGCGCGCGGCACTTCTGGCAAACGGTTTTGCGGCGGATGGGGTGAACCTGCTGGTGGACCCGGAGCTGTGGCCGGAGGATGTGCTCGTGCAGACGCGCTACCGCGAGGCGGCCAAGCCCGCGCAGGTGGAATTGACGGGCGGCGCGCTCTTCGTGCGCTACGGCGCGCCGCAGCTGCGGCCTGCGCCTGGCCAGGTGGCGGCGGTGTATGATGCGGGCGGCGTGGTGCTGGCGGGCGGCGTGGTCGCGGGCCAGCCAGGTGAGTAGCGCAGGTTCCGCTCACGCTCCTTGTCCCGGCGCTCCAGCCGGGCCCCTGCGCACGCTACCAGCGCATCCAGACCCCGCCTCCACTCCCGCCAATGCCCAGGCCCATGCCCATGTCCATGTCCAGCCTGTCCTGTTCCTGCGTCCCCTCGTACAGGGCGTTCAGCAGGTCATGGATGACCTCCTTGGACGGCTCCTCGGGATGCTTTTGCAGGCGGCGGGCCTCCTCCTGCACGAACTTCTGCTGGTAGAACTTGCCCGGCCAGCGGAAGGCCGCGAGCAGGTCCAGCCCGGCCTCGCGCTCACCCTTGCCAATGAGTGACAGGCCCAGGTACAAGTTGCTCTCCGGTTCGCCGGGCTTGCGCCGCTGAACTTCCCGGAAGCTCTGCTCGGCCTGGGCATAGTCCTTCAGGTCGAAGTAGAGCCGACCCAGGTGCCGGTGCAGCAGCCAGTTGTCCGGCTCCCTGGCCAGGGCCTGCTTGTCGCGTTCGATGGCCTGGACGCGGTCCTGGTCGGAGAGGATGAGCGTGCCGCAGCCCGAGAGCAGGAAGGCCAGCCAGGCACAGAGGGCAAGGGTGCTGGTGCGCATGGGGTACCTCCGGGAGCTAAGTGCCGTGAGCATACCATCTCCGCTGAAACTTTCCACGAAAAGATTGGGGTCATGCAGAAGTTTTACGTGTCCACCATGGGCTGCAAAATCAACCAGTACGAGTCCGAGGCGCTCAGTGAGGCCTGGCGCGCCCTTGGGCTCATTGAGACCCAGGCGCCCGAGGACGCGCAGGTGCTGTTGGTGAACTCCTGCGCCGTGACCAGCCGGGCCGTGGGCGACCTGCGCGCCCTGCTGCGCCGTCTGCGCAAGGCCAGCCCTGGCGCGCGCATCGTGGTCACGGGCTGCGCGGCCCAGGTGCTCGGCCCGG
>JANXYI010000293.1 GCA_025350085.1 Deltaproteobacteria bacterium | reverse complement strand
CGAGAGCCTGTTGTCCGAGTACTCCCAGCGCGCCCTGTTCCCGGACACCTGCTACGGCCTGGACTCCGGCGGCGACCCCGAGCGCATCCCGGACCTGACCTTTGCCCAGTTTGTGGACTTCCACACGCGCTACTACCACCCGTCCAACGCCTATGCCTTCTTCTCCGGCGACGACGACCCGGACAGGCGCCTGGCTCTGCTGGACGAGGTCTTCTCGCAGTTCGCGGCTGCCGAGCCCGGCCAGCCCGCCTCGGCCATCGCCCTGCAGCCAGCCTTTGCAGCGCCCCGGCGCTTCACCCATCCCTACGCCGCCGACGCGTCAGACGCTGGCGATGACACCCATGAAACGGGCGAAGCCCGGGCCCGCGCCATGTGCACCGTGAACTTCGGCCTGCCGGAGATCGCGGGCAACCCGGACAATGCCGGGCCGGACCTGAGCCTGGCCCTGGGCGTGCTGGAGCACGTGCTCATCGGCCTGCCCTCCTCGCCCCTGCGCAAGGCGCTGGTGGACTCCGGCCTGGGCGAGGACCTGGCTGGCGGCGGCCTGGAGACCGACCTGCGCCAGCTGGCCTTTTCCGTGGGCCTCAAGGGCCTGTCCATGACCGACGAGGAGGGGAACGCCGAGGCCACGGCCGACCAGGTCGAGGCGCTGGTACTCTCCACCCTGCGCGACCTGGCCGATCCCGCCAGCGGCAAGGGCCTGCACGCGGACGACATCGAGGCCGCGGTGAACAGCGTGGAGTTCGACCTGCGCGAGAACAACACCGGCAGCTACCCGCGCGGCCTGGCCCTGTTCTTCGAGTCCCTGTCCACCTGGCTCTACGAGGGCGACCCGCTCCTGCTCCTGCCCTTCGAGGCCCCGCTGGCGCGGCTCAAGGCCCGGCTGGCCGCAGGCGAGCCCGTGCTCGAGGACCTCATGCGCGCCCATTTCCTGGAGAACCCGCACCGCGCCCGGGTGCTCCTGGTGCCCGACCGGAACCTGGGCGAGGCCCGGGAAGCCAAGGAACAGGCCCGGCTGGCCGCCGTGCGCCAAGGCCTCAGCCCGGCGGAACTGGAGGCCCTGGTGGCCGAAACCCACACCCTGCGCGACCTGCAGGAGGCCCCGGACGCCCCCGAGGACCTGGCGCTCATCCCGCGCCTGAAGCTCTCCGACCTGCCGCTCAAGAACGCGGTCATCCCGCACGAGCGCACCACCCTGGCCGGAGCGCCTGCGCACCTGCACGAGCTGCCCACCAACGGCATCGTGTACCTGGACCTGGGCCTGGACCTCTCGGCCGTGCCCGATCAGCTCATCCCGCTGGTGCCCATCCTGGGCCGGGCGCTGCTCGAAATGGGCACCAGGCGCACATCCTTCGTGGACCTGACACGCAAGATCGCCATGACCACCGGCGGCATCTGGCCCCAGGCCTTTGTGTCCACAGTGCGCGAGCCCGACGGCTCCTGCGCCGCGCTCCCGTCCCAACGCCTGTTCCTGCGCGCCAAGGCCACCCTGGAGCGCACCCCGGCCCTGCTGGACATTTTGTCCGAGGTGCTGCTGGAACCGGACTTCTCCGACACCCAGCGCCTGGGCAAGATCATCCTGGAGGCCAAGGCCCGGCGCGAACAGCGGCTCATCCCGGCCGGCCACGCCCTGGCAGCCACTCGACTCAAGGCGCGCTTTGGCGCGGCCCAGGCCGTGAGCGAGGCCATGCAGGGCCTCACCGGCTTCTTCTACGTGCGCGAGCTGGCCAGCCGCATGGAAACCGACCCGGAAAGCGTGGTCCGCGACCTCGAAACCCTGCTCGCCCTCATGCTGCGGCGCTCGGCCCTGGTCACGAACCTCACGGCCGACGGCCCGGCCCTCAGCGACACCACCAAGCGCCTGGGCGCCCTGCTGGCCGACCTGCCGGACAGCCAGCTCCCGGCAGCCACACGCGCGTTGCCCGTGCTGCCCGCTCGCGAAGGCCTGATCCTGCCCGCCCAGGTCAACTACGTCTGCACCGGCGCCAATGTGAAGGCCCTGGGCCTCAGCCCTGGCGCGGCCGCGGCCGTGGTCGGCAAGTTCCTGCGCGCAGGCTACCTCTGGGAGCGCGTGCGCGTACAGGGCGGGGCCTACGGCGCTGGCGTGTCGTACAGCCGCACCAGCGGCAACCTGACCTTCACCTCCTACCGCGACCCGAACCTGGGCCGCACCGTGGAGGCCTTCGCAGGCGTCGCGCCCTACCTCGCCAGCCTGGACCTGGACCCGGCTGAGCTTGAAAAGAGCATCATCGGCTCCGTGGGCGACATGGACCAGTACCTGTTGCCCGATGCCAAGGGCTTCACCGCGCTGGCCCGCGACCTCACCGGCGAGGACGAGGCCTACCGCCAGGCAGCGCGCGAGGACATCCTCGGCGCCGGGCCGCAGGACTTCCGCGACTTCGCCGAGGCCGTGCGCGCCG
>JANXYI010000243.1 GCA_025350085.1 Deltaproteobacteria bacterium | reverse complement strand
GCGCAAGGACATGGTCATCAGCCGCACCACGTCCTGGGTCTTCCCCCTGGGCCCGGTGGTGACGCTCGCCTCGGTGCTGCTGGCCGGCCTGCTCATGCCGCTGGGCGCGTTCGCGGCCCCCCTCCACTTCAGCGGCGACCTGATCCTGTTTGCCTACCTCTTCGGGCTGTCCCGCTTCTTCACCACCGCCGCGGCGCTGGACACCGGCTCGCCCTTTGAGGGCATGGGCGCGGCGCGCGAGGTCACCTTTGCGGCCCTGACCGAGCCCACGCTCTTTTTCGCGCTCCTGGTGCTGGCGCGCATGTCCGGGTCCCTGTCCCTGACCGGGATGCTGCACGGCCCGGACCAGGGCTTTCCGGCGCTTTTGGCCGCGCCGCTGATCCTGGTGTCCATCGGCCTGTTCGTGGTGCTTTTGACCGAGAACTGCCGCATCCCGGTGGACGACCCGACCACGCACCTGGAGCTGACCATGATCCACGAGGTCATGGTGCTCGACCACAGCGGGCCGCTCTTTGGCGTGATCCTGTACTCGGCCGCGCTCAAGCTGTTCATCCTGGGCGCGCTGTTGCTGCACCTGGTGGCCCCGTTCCACAGCGGACAAGCGCTCATCGACTGGCCCGTGTTCGCCGGGGAGCTCGTGGGGCTCTCCGTGGTGGTCGGCGTGGTGGAGTCGGTGCGGGCCAGGCTGCCCATGCCGCACGTGCCCTACCTCCTGCTTGCGGCCATGCTCTCCTGCGGCTTCGGCCTGCTGCTCCTGGTGCGGTGAGCCATGACCAGCCTGCTCAACGCCATCCTGGTCATCGTCCTGGTGCTGAACCTCTTTGCCCTGGGCGCCAGCCGCATCCAGGCCGTGATCCGCATCGTGGCCGCGCAGGGCGTGCTGCTCAGCGTCATTCCGCTGCTGGTGCCGCAGCACCTCGGCCTGCCCACGCTCCTGGTGGTCGTGGCCACCATGGCCATCAAGGGCCTGATCATCCCCGGCATCATGGTGCGCGCGCTGCGCGACGCGGCCATCAAGCGCGAGGTGGAGCCGCTCATCGGCCGGCTGCCCACGACGATCATGGGCGCCGCAGCCATCCTGCTGGCCCTGGTCTTCGCCGACCAGCTGCCCCTGGCCGCGCAGCACGAGGGGTCGCTGCTGGTGCCCGCGGCGCTGGCCACGGTGCTGGTGGGCTTCATCCTGCTCACCACCCGCATCATCGCCCTCAACCAGATCGTGGGCTACCTCGTGCTTGAAAACGGCATCTTCCTCTTCGGCATGCTGCTGGTCGAGGCCATGCCGCTGGTGGTGGAGTTCGGCGTGCTGCTCGACCTGGTGGTCGGCATCTTCGTCATCTGCATCATCGTGAACCACATCAACCGGGCCTTTTCCTCGCTCGACACGCGGCGGCTGGCGTCGCTCAAGGAAGGGCCATGGCCGAGCTGATGATACTGCTGCCGCTGGTCATGGCCGCCCTGGCCCTGGCCTTTCCTCCCGGGCGCGGACGGCCCTGGCGGCCCTGGCTGTTCCCGGTTTTGGGCTCTCTGCACCTGGCCCTGGCCCTGTGCGCCCTGGCCGGGGTGGGGCCGGGCTCCGCCTTTGGCTGGTTTGCCCTTGACCCGCCGGGCCGCCTGGTCCTGCTCCAGGTGAGCGTGCTCTATCTGTTCTGCTCCTTCTATGTGGTGGGCTACCTGAAGACCCGCATGGAATCACCCAACCGCATCTTCTGCGCCTGCCTGCTGGCCTTCCTCGGCGTCATGGACCTGGTCATCTGGTCGCAGCACCTGGGCGTGATGTGGGTGGCCATCGAGGGCACCACGCTCCTGACCGCGCCGCTGATCTACTTCAAGCGCACCCGGGAGAGCATCGAGGCCACCTGGAAGTACCTGCTGGTGGGCTCGGTGGGCATTGCCATGGCCCTGCTCGGCACCTTCTTCCTGGCCTACTCCATGATCCACGTCGGGCTCGACGCCCCGCTCACCGTGGCCGGGCTGAAGGCGGTGGCGCCGCCGCTGTCCCGGCCCTGGGTGCAGGCCGCCTTTGTGCTCCTGCTGGTGGGCTACGGCACCAAGATGGGCCTGGCGCCCATGCACACCTGGAAGCCCGACGCCTATGGCGAGGCCTCGGGCGTGGTCGGGGCCATGCTGGCCGGGGGCGTGACCAGCTGCGCGTTTCTGGCGCTCCTGCGCGTCACGCACATCTGCCAGGCCGCGGGCCAGGGCGTCTTCACCGCGCGCCTGCTGCTGTTCCTGGGCCTGTTCTCCATGGCCGTGGCGGCGGTGTTCATGGCCGCCCAGCGCGACTTCAAGCGCCTGCTGGCCTACTCCAGCGTGGAGCACATGGGCATCCTGGCGCTGGGCCTGGGCCTTGGCAACACGGCCCTGTTCGGCACCATGCTGCATGTCATCACCAACGGCCTGACCAAGGGCGTGCTGTTTTTGTCCGCAGGCAACATCCACCGCGCCTTTGGCAGCAAGAGCACGGACCAGGTGCGCGGGGCGCTTCGGCGGGTGCCCGTGTCCGCCGCATTGTTCTTCCTGGGCTTCCTGGCCATCACCGGGTCCCCGCCCTTTGGCCCCTTTGTCAGCGAGTTCGCCATCCTCCGGGGCGCCTTTGGTGCCGGGCAGTTCGCCGTGGGCGGGGCCTTCCTGGTCCTCTTGCTGGTGGTCTTCGTGGGCATGAGTCGCACCGTGCTCCGGGCCGTGCAGGGCCGCGCCCCGGCGATGTCGGCGATGTCGGCGCTGTCGCCGACGGATGCGGCCGGGGCCGTGAGCGGCCAGCAGGCCCCCCGGTATCGCGAGGGCCTCTTGACCATCGGCCCGCCGCTCATGCTCATGCTGCTCGTGCTGTTGCTCGGCCTGTACATCCCGGCCCCGCTGGCCGAGCTCGTGCAGGACGCCGCGCGCTACCTGGAGGTGCGGCCATGAGCCCGGGCACCGGAATCCTGCGCACCTTCACCAACGGCTGGTCCATCGACCACGGGTCCATCCCGAGGCTTGACCCGGACGCCTTTGCCCAGGCCATCCTGGACGGCGTGGAGGCTGGCCAGCGCGTGGTGGCGCTGTTCGGGGCTAGGCCGACAGAAGGGGTCGGGCTGGCGGATGCCACGGCGCTCTACGTGGTCCTGGCCGATGACGACCAGAACCTGCTCGCGGCCGCGCGCACCGAGATTGTCGGCAAGAGCTTTGCCTCGCTCACCCCGCGCTGCCCGCAGGTGCACCTCTTTGAGCGCGAGATCGCCGAGCAGTTCGGGCTGACACCCGAGGGCCACCCCTGGCTCAAGCCCGTGCGCTATGAGCCGCCGTTTACAAGCAGGGGCACGGGCTGGGACGCGGGGGGCCGCGCGGCCGGGGAGCCGGTCCTGCCGGGCTGCGGCGGCTTCTACCGCCTGGAGGGCGAGGAGGTGCACGAGGTGGCCGTGGGCCCGGTGCACGCCGGGGTCATCGAGCCCGGGCACTTCCGCTTCCAGTGCCAGGGCGAGATCGTGCACCACCTGGAGATCGCGCTCGGTTACCAGCACCGGGGCGTGGAGCAGGCCATGCTGGGCGGGCCAAGC
>JANXYI010000212.1 GCA_025350085.1 Deltaproteobacteria bacterium | reverse complement strand
GTTCCGCGTGGATTCCCAGCCGGACAAGACCTTCACCGGCAGGCTCGACCGCATCTACCCCGACCCCGAGATCCGCGACAACATCGTCTACTACAAGGCGCTGGTGACCGTGGACCGCGAGCAGGCCCTGCTGCTGCGGCCCGAGATGACCACCCAGTGCCGTGTGGTGGTGGACACGCGCGAGAACGTGCTCATGGTGCCGAACCAGGCCCTGAAGTGGGTGGGCGGCGGCCAGACCGTGTTCGTGGTGGACAGGGCGGCATCCGGCGGGGTGCGCGAGGTGCACCCGAAGCTCGGCCTGCCGGGCCTGGAGCAGAGCGAGGTCCTGGAGGGGCTCTCCGAGGGCGACGAGGTGGCCACCCAGGTCGTGCTGTCCGGCCAGGACAAGCCCGCGGAGTCCGCCCAGGGCGGCGGCAATGGCGCCAAGCCCGGACCCAGGCCCGAGAAGAAGGGGCCATGAGCGCGCCCCCGGTCAACCCGGAGCCCGCCAACCCTCTGCCCGGGAATGTTGTCGAACTGGAAGGCATCCGCAAGGTCTTCCGCCAGGTGCTGGCCCCTTCAGAGCGGCCCGGGGTCCTGGCGCGGCTCTTTGCGCGCACGGCGGCCGGGCCTGTTGCCCGGGACAGCGCCCTGGAGGCCTCGCCCTTGTCCCAGGAGGGGGCCCAGGAGGGGGCGCCAGAGGGTAGGCCTGATGGCGCGCTTGAAGGCGTCGAGGTCCTCGCCGACATCACCCTGTCCATTGCCCGCGGCGAGTTCGTGGCCTTGCAGGGCACCTCGGGCTCGGGCAAGAGCACGCTGTTGCACCTGCTCGGCCTGCTCGACCGGCCCACCTCCGGGACCTACAGGCTCCTCGGCCGCGACGTGGCCGGGCTGGACGACGACGAGCTCTCGCATCTGCGCAACTCGGCGCTCGGCTTCGTGTTCCAGAGCTTCTATCTGGTGCCCTACGCCACGGCCCTGGAGAACGTGCTCTTGCCGGGCATGTACTCCGGCGCCCCCCAGGCCGAGCTGCGCGCGCGCGCCGTGGCGCTGCTGGACCGCGTGGGCCTGGCCGACCGCATGCACTTCAAGCCCGCCAACCTCTCCGGCGGGCAGCAGCAGCGCGTGGCTATGGCCCGGGCCCTGTTGAACGACCCGCAGCTCATCCTGGCCGACGAGCCCACGGGCCAGCTCGATTCCGCCACCAGCCAGGAGATCATGGGCCTGTTTGCCCAGGTCAACCAGGGCGGCACGAGCATCGTGCTCGTGACCCATGACGAGGCCGTGGCCGCCCGGGCCGGGCGCGTGATCCGCCTGGCCGACGGTCGCCTGGCCGATGGGCGCATCACCTCCGGGACCCGCCCCGCGGCAGACTGATTTCCAGGGTCTGGCACATCCCCGCGTCAGGTATCAACATTGCCCATAGCACATTGACAATCTTGCAGGTTCCTGGCAATTCAAGCCCATGTGGGGCAGATTCCTCTGCCCCGGTCCCCGGCCAGGAGGTTCTGCCCTGATGACGGACCCGCCCCCTGACATTGCCGCCCCGGCGGGCAGTGAGTCCCCGCCGTCCGTCGTTGCGGAGGTCTATGAGGCCCCGGCGCACGACGCTCGCCGCCCGAGCAAGACCCTGCCCAGCCCCGGCCTGCCGCATCTGCTGAAACCCACCCAGTGGGGCCTGCGTCTGCGCATCCTGCTGGTGGCGGGCCTGCTGCTCGCCCTGGGCATGGTCAGCCTTGTGGGCTTCGAGTCCTGGCAGCTCAACAGCTCCATGGAGCGCGGCATTCAGGAGCGTCTGAAGCTCCTGGACCACTGGGTGCATGACGAGACCCGTACGCGCATGGACGGGCTGCTGGCCTCTGTCAGCTCCCTGGTGAACCTGCCGGGGATCACCGAGGCCGTGGCCAAGCACGACCGCGAGGCGCTCAAGAGCTTCATCCTGCCCTACGCCGACAAGCTGCGCATCGCCACAGGCAATACCTCGCTCTACTTCCATTTCCATACCGCGGATTCGGTGTCGCTCCTGCGCACCTGGGACATCCACCGCTACGGCGACGATCTCTCCAAGACCAGGTACATGGTGTCGCGCGTGAACCGCGAGCTGACCTCCTTCTCCGGCCTGGAGCTGGGCCAGGGCGGCACGGTGATCCGCAGCATCGCCCCGGTGTTCCACAAGGGCAAGCACGTGGGCAGCGTGGAGTCGGCCATGAACCTGGTGGACGTCCTGCAAAAGCTCACCCTGCCCCAGGATTACGGCATCGTCTTCGTGCTCGACAAAAAGCTCCAGAACGAGTGGGGGGGCGGCCTGGAGCGGGCCACCTTCGACAACTGGGTCATGGTCAAGAGCCTGGGCGACGCCGACGCGGCCCTGGCCGACAAGGCCCTGGACGCGGGCGGCACCAGCGGCCGCGTGGACAATTTCCTGTATCGGCTCATCACCGTGGACGATTTCCAGGGCCGCTTCATCGGCTACCTGGTGCTGACCTACAACGCCGGGGCCGTGGTCCAGCAGAACGCCATGAAGACCTTCTGGTTCGGGCTCCTGGCCCTGGTCGGGGCCGTGGGCATGTGGCTGGTGCTGTACCTGAACGTGCGGCGCATCATGCGGTTTTTGGAGCGGCTGAAGAAGATCATCCTGGCCTCTCACGGCAGCGACTTCGTGGAGCGCTTCGAGTCCGACCACGTGCACTGCCTGGATGTGCTGCGCTGTCCGAACAAGGAATGCGCAGTCTACAAGAACCCCAACCTGGTCTGCTACCTGGAGACCGGCACCGAGGCCGTGTCGCCCACCTTGCGCGGCACCTGCCTGTTCCTGAACAAGTACAGCACCTGCACGAACTGCCCGGTGTACATCGCCCGCTGCGGCGATGAGCTGGCCGAGATGAAGAACCTGGTGAACACCATGATGCGCATCTGGGGGGTGTTCCTGGGCCGGGTGGGCGGGCTGCTCAATGAGGTGTTGCGCCACCAGCAGGGGCACCAGCAGGCCATGCCGTCGCTGGACCAGGTCTCCGGCTACCTGGAGGAGATGGCCCGGCTCACCGCCTTCAGTCATGACCTGCAGGGCGTGAACAACATCGCCGAGGTCTACCATCAGCTCGACCACGTGTTTAACTCGCACTTCCGGCTCTCAGCCTATGCCGTGGTCGAGGTGGTGCCCGGCCAGAACCGCATGGAGCTGGTGCTGGACCGCAACGGTTTCTGCCAGCACATGAGCCCGGACGTGCTGCACAACAGCAGCCTGTGCCGCGCCCGGCGCGGGTCCGAGGAGGTGGCCAGCCACCCCAACCCCGTGCTCTGCCCGTATTTCAACATCGACACGGACAAGCACGTGCGCTGCTGCCTGCCCATGGTCATGGGCGGCCGGGTGGGCGCCATCTTCTCCTTCCTGTTCCCCAAGGCCGAGTGGGACCCCAACCGCAAGCGTCTGGTCATGCTGCGCAAGTATCTGGACGAGTCGGCCCCGGTGCTGGCCTCCCTGCGCCTGCTGGAGGCCAGCAAGGAGCAGTCCCTGCGCGACGCGCTCACCGACTGCTACAACCGGCGCTACCTGGACGAGTATCTGCCGAACCTGGAGTCCTTGAGCAAGCGCGAGAGCCGCAAGGTGGCCATCCTCATGGCCGACCTGGACTTCTTCAAGCAGGTCAACGACCAGTACGGGCACCAGGCCGGGGACGCGGTGCTGCGCCAGGTGGCCCAGATCATCCGCCGCAGCCTGCGCGAATCCGACCTGCTCGTGCGCTACGGCGGGGAGGAGT
>JANXYI010000205.1 GCA_025350085.1 Deltaproteobacteria bacterium | reverse complement strand
AGTCCTTGAGCCACTTCTCGTGGTCATTGCTGATCCTGGCGGCGACTTGCGGCATGGCTGCTCCTCCAAAGAGACACGGGCAAAAAAAGACGCGCGGGCCCAAAAAGACGCGGGGGATACAAGACCCCTATCCTATTGCCTGGGCATCGATCAAGAGTAAATCTAGAGCAAATCCTCACTATTCCTGCAAACTATCGCGCAGTTGCCGGAACATTTGCAGGAGGAAACCGCCCGGCACCGGCACCCCGTCCCCGGTGAGCCCCACCAGTTCGGCGACGAGGTTGTCGCTCGGGGTGAGCACGGACCCGGTCTCCAGCACGCAGCAGCAACGCCGCCCGGGGCCCTGGCCGCTCAGGCTACACGGCCAGAAACCAGTCCCGAACGCGCTGCTCCCACAGGGGGCCGACGAGCGCCGCCAGCGCCCCGCCATCGTCCGACACTGCCGACAGGCGGCCAAGCCACGCAAAGCCCGCGGCCAGGGCGGCTTCGAGCTGGTCCAGGACCAATGGCTTTCCCCATGGCAGGCCGCCACAAGGGCCACGCGTCTCCGGCGGCCAGGCTCTGCTTTAAAAAATTGCTTTCTGATACCCGGCCCAGGATGAATTGTCTAGAGAATATTTAAACTCCTGAATTTTGCCCAGCGGCTCCCTGCCAGCCGGCCAAAACCGCTAGCCCTGGTCCGCGCAGCTCCGTACAAGGCCTGCCAAGCCCCGATTACCCTTGCAAGCTGCCTTCAATTCCGTATAGGATGGGAGACAATTGTCCCATCTGCTATCTGCCCTCGTACCGAGAGCAAGGAGTCGGCCATGCGACATATCGGCATCAAGGCGAAATTCCTGGTCCCAGCGGTGTCGTTCGTGGCCCTCGGCTTTGCCGTGGTCATCTGGCTCAACGCCACCCTGACGCGGCAGAGCATGGAGACCATGCTCCGGCAGAGCATGGTCCTGCTCTCGGAGTCCCTGGCCACGGACATTGGCGGGGACATCGAGACCACCAACCAGATGCTCAGCTACCTCAGCGACGAGGACTTTGTCCGCGAGGTTTACACCGGCGGCGGGGCGAAGCAGGCCATGGCCCACTTTTCGAACATCCTCAAGAAGATGGACGGCACGGCCATCCAGTACGTCAACCTGTTCGACCTCAAGGGCGACCTGCTGGGCACCACGGCCCAGGGCGGCTCGGCCAAGGTCAACGTGGCGGACCGCGACTACTTCAAGGCCATCGCCGAAGACGGCAAGCCAGGCGCCATCGGCAAGGCCATCCTGAGCCGGACCACGGGCAAGAAGGTGGTCATCCTGTCGCGCCGGATCAATGACGCCCAGGGCGCGCTCATGGGCGTGCTCACCGCGGCCATCGACCTGGACGGCCTCACGGCCCAGGTCAACACCATGAAGATCGGCAGCACGGGCTATGTGGCCATTCTGGAAAAGTCGGGCATGACCATCGCCCACCCGAACAAGGAGCTGCTGCTCAAGGACGACTTGAGCAAGACCGCCTGGGGCAAGACCGCCCTGGCCGTGGAAACGAGCGACTACCTCGAATTTCAGGACAACGGGCCCAAGGCCGCGGCCGTACGCCGCGACAAGACCACGGGCTGGACTTTCCTGGTCTTTGCCCCGGTGGAGGACATCCAGGCCGCGGCCCGCGCGGCCGCACAGAAAAGCGCCCTGCTGGGCGGGGGCGTGGCCCTGGCCCTGGCCCTGTTCATCATTTGGCTGGTGAACCGGATCGTGGCGCGGCCGGTGTCGGCCTGCATGGAGTTCGCCACCGCCGTGGCCGAGGGCGACCTGGAGCGCAGGCTTGAGTTCACCGGCACCGACGAGCTGGGCGTCCTGGCCGACGATTTGCGGCACATGGTCAAGAAGCTCAAGGAAGGCATGCAGAACGTCTGCACCAAGGAGGGCGAGGCCTTGCTCATGGCCCAAAAGGCCGAGGATGCCCTGGAAGAGGCCCGGACCGCGCAGCAGAAGGCCGACCTGGCCCGCAGCCAGGGCCTGGCCGAGGCCGCGGGGAAGATGCACGACGTGGTCAAGGGCGTCGAGGGCGTCACCGAGGCCCTGGTGCAGCAGGTCACCAGCATCGAGCGCGGCGCGGAGTCCCAGAAGGACCGGACCACGGAGACGGCCACGGCCATGGACGAGATGAACGCCACCATCCTGGAGATCTCGCGCAACGCCTCCACGGCCTCGCGCGAGGCCGAGCACGTGCGCGACACGGCGCAGCAGGGCAAGGAGGTCGTGGGCCGCGCGGTGGAGGCCATCGGCGCGGTGCACAGCGTATCCGCCGCCATGCGCGAGCAGATGCACGCGCTGGGCGTAAGCGTGGAGGGCATCGGCAAGATCCTGGACGTCATCAACGACATCGCGGACCAGACCAACCTGCTGGCGCTCAATGCAGCCATCGAGGCGGCGCGCGCCGGGGACGCGGGCCGCGGCTTCGCCGTGGTGGCCGACGAGGTGCGCAAGCTTGCGGAGAAGACCATGACCGCCACCAAGGAGGTGGGGCTGGCCATCACCTCGGTGCAGGACGGCTCGCGCCAGAGCATCGAGAACGTCAACCGCTCCACCACAGCCATCGAGGAGGCCAACCGCCTGGCCGGGGCCTCCATCGAGGCCCTGGAGCAGGTGCTGGCGCTGGCCGCGGCCACCTCGGACCAGATCCGGGCCATCGCCACCGCGGCCGAGGAGCAGTCCGGGGCCAGCGGCGAGATCGACCACGCGGTGAAGGACATCATGGGCATCGCGGGCACGGCGCTCGACTCGGTGGAGCAGTGCCGCCGGACCATGAACGACCTGGCCCGCCTGTCCGAGGAACTCCGGCGCATCGTGCGCGAGCTGGAAAGCACGGAGCGCAGCTAGTCGCGGTATTCGTGCTGGATGGCCTCGATGGCCTGGCGCTGGGCCACGAAGACGTCAAAGAGCCTGGGGTCGAAGTGCGTGCCGCGGCCCTGGGCCATGATCTCAATGGACTGGTCGTTCGTAAGCGGCTGCTTGTAGGGCCGCCTGGTGGTCAGGGCGTCGAAGACGTCGGCCACGGCGCAGATGCGCCCGAACAGCGGGATGTCCTCTCCGGCGAGCCCCTGCGGATACCCTGACCCGTCCCATTTCTCGTGGTGCGTGAGCGCGATCACGGCCCCGGTCTCCAGGCACTTGGCCGAGCTGTCGCCCAGGATGTTCGCGCCCATGATGGTGTGCCGGCGCATGACCTCCCACTCCTGGGCGTCCAGTTTGCCCGGCTTGAGCAGGATGGCGTCGGGGATGCCCATCTTGCCGATGTCGTGCATGGGGCTGCTGTTCAGAATCAGTTCCACGGAGTCGCTGTCCAGCCCGGCGTGCTCGGCGATGACCGCGCAGTAGCGGCTCATGCGCATGATGTGGCTGGCCGTGTCCTCGTCCTTGTATTCCGCCGCGGCCGAGAGCTTGCGGATGGTCTCCATGTGCGCGCGCTCGGTGGCCAGGCGCGCGCGTTCCAGCTCCATCAGGGCGTCGCGCAAGGCCTTTGTTTTCTCCGAGACCATCTGCTCCAGGTGCTGCTGGTAGTCTTTCACCTCGTCGTGGTAGTGCTTCATGCGCAACAGCGAGGTCACGCGCACGCTGAGTTCCGTGGCGTCGATGGGCTTGGCGATGAAGTCGTTGGCGCCCACCTCCACCGCGCGCAGGCGGTCCTCCTTGGCCGAGAGCGCCGTGACCATGATGATGGGCAGCTCCGTGAACCTGGGTATCTCGCGGATGGCCCTGGCCACCAGGAACCCGTCCATGCCCGGCATCATGATGTCCAGCAGCACCAGGTCGATGCTCTGGTCCAGCAGGGCCAGGGCCGCTGGCCCGGAATCCGCGGACACGCACTCCAGGCCATGGGACCTGAGCAGCCCCTCCAAGACCTTGCGGTTGACTGTCTCGTCATCGACAACGAGGATTTTTCCGGTCCTGTCTGCTGCTGCGTTCATGTCCATCCTGCCAGGTGCTGAAGGGTCATTAAACTACGCACGGCTTACCCCTGGTTTACGCATATGAACTGCCACTTGGAAGGCATGGCCTCAAGAATACATTTTTGCATGGGCCAGGCATATTTTCAAGAAGGACTTTAGGTCCCGGTGGACATGCCGGACGCTTCAGCATAGAAAGAACCTTGGCACGTATTAATTATTCTCGACGTAAGGCCGAAACGACGGCAGGCACGCTTCGCCTCAGACAGCCTGTCAGCCAAGGCATCCGGAGAACACATGGGCAAGATTTCCAAGATCAAGGTGGCTGAAGGCATATTCTATGTCAGCATCGCTGATGCCGACGTACACATCCTGTGCGGCTGCCCGGCGGACAGCGTCAAGCATCTGATGAAGCGCGGCCTGATCCTCAACATGGAGATCAACGGCGTCAGCTTCGAGACCGGCCCGAACGCCATCCTGCTCTCCGACGAGCTTCTGCAGCACGGCCGCTTCGCCAACCTGTCCGAGTTCCCCATCCTGCAGATGTTCTACC
This sequence comes from Deltaproteobacteria bacterium, assembly GCA_025350085.1. Classification (GTDB taxonomy): domain Bacteria; phylum Desulfobacterota; class Desulfovibrionia; order Desulfovibrionales; family Desulfovibrionaceae; genus Humidesulfovibrio. Next base: position 456 of record JANXYI010000205.1, on the reverse strand, counting down.
GCCAGGGCCGGATCATCCCCGGACATCCCAACAACACCGGGGTCAAGCCCGCGCTCATCGGCTCGCGCAAGCAGGTCGAGGCCCAGATGGAATACATCTATCGGGGCAACTACGGGCTGATCTCCGAGCAGGAGCTGCTTGATGCCGGGGTCTCGGAGACCAACGCCAAGGCCTGGATGCGCCTGAAGCTCAAGTTCGCCTTCGGCAAGATCCGGCGCATGGAGGAGTACCTGGACCTCGTGGTGGTGGAGAACGAACCCCAGGAGGTCCGCAACGAGGTCTTTGTCAAGCGCCTCAAGGTCAACCTGTTTGAAATCTCCTACGGCAAGGAGACAGTCCGCGTGGACCTGAACGCCCCGGAGGATGCGCTCCACCAGCCCTCCTACGTTTTGGGCTTCCACCTCATCAAGCGCGAGTACTTCGCCGTGCTGCATTCCGGCGAGGGCGACGGCTGGG
>JANXYI010000193.1 GCA_025350085.1 Deltaproteobacteria bacterium | reverse complement strand
GGGCAGGCGTTGGGTTGGGCGTGGAAGCGCCGGTTGGCCGGGTCCTCGTACTCGCGGCTACAGTCAGCGCACAGGGGGAAGCAGCCCATGGAGGTGTTCGGCCGGTCGTAGGGGATGCTGCGCGTGATGGTGAAGCGCGGGCCGCAATTGGTGCAGTTGGTGAACGGGTACAGGAAGCGGCGGTCGTTCTTGTCGGTCAGCTCGGCCAGGCAGTCCGCGCAGGTGCTGATGTCCGGGCTGATGAGCACGTCGTGGCCCGCGCCGCCGGTGCTCTTGTGGATGGCAAAGGTGCTGGCCCCTGCGCTGTCTCCGGTCGGCGCCATGTCCTGGGTGACAACGCGCATGATGCGCGCCAGCGGCGGCTGCTCGGCCTCCAGGCGGCGCAGGAACACGTCCAGGCGGCGCGGACTGCCCTGGACCTCGATGACCACGCCCTCCGGGGCGTTGCGCACCAGGCCGCTTAAGCCCACGTCCAGGGCCAGGCGGTAGACAAAGGGCCGGAAGCCCACGCCCTGCACCTGACCGGTGACGGTGATGCGGCGGCGGTGGGGGATGTCGGACATGGGCGCTCCTTGGCTGGAAATGTCCTGGTGGTGATAGCCAAGGCCGGGGCCGGTGGCAAGGGGAGAGCACGCCTAATCCAGCCCGTTTATCCCAGGCGATGCAGCAGGCTCTTGATGCGGCCGCGCACGAAGCGCAGGGGCTCGAAGCGCATGGGGTCGAGGCTGGCGGCGATCTCAAACCCGCGGGCGTCAAAGGCCCCGGGTTGCTCCAAAACGAACCGCGCCTGGGTCGGGTCAGCCCCGGGCAGTTGCCATTTTTGCGCCTCGGCCCAGAGGGGCACGTCCGTTGGGGTGAGGCCGAGCAGGCCGCAGAGCGCGGCGTCCAGCGCCAGCGTGTCCGGGGAGCAGCCGAGCAGGTGCAAGGGAAAGGCCTGGCCGTGGACCGGCCCGCCCCGGTGCAGGGCGATGATGCCGTCGATGAGGCCGATGGAAGGGGGCAGGGCGGCGCGTACGTCGAGCACGAGACGTTCCATGCGGCCGGGCTCCTGCCCCAGGCGCATGTGGGCCAGCGCTTTTCTGCAGCCGCAGACCGCGCCGAAGAGGTTCTTGGTGCTGGCCGTGAGCCGGAACTGGCAGTGGGCCTTGAGCCGGGCCACGCTGACGATGCGTTCGGCGTCCAGGGCGCGGCGCGAGAGGCCGATTGAGCCGCCGCCTGTGAGCTTGAGCGGCACCGGGCGGTCCAGGGTGGCCACGCGCAGGCCCAGGTCCCCCAGCGCCTCGGTGAGCCCGCAGGCCTCGGCCACGCGAGCTGCGCTGCCAAAGGCCGGGGAGTCGGCCACGGTGACCCTGGCTCCGCAGTCCAGCAGGTGCGCGGCCACGGCCCGCACCACCTCCGGGTGGGTGCAGGAGAGCCTGGCATTGGTCCGGGACACGAGGTTCGGCTTGACCAGCACCCGCTCCCCGGCTGAAAAGTCCAGGCCGCAGGCGTAGAACAGGCGCTCCACAGCCCCAGCCAGCTCGGGGCGGCGGTAGCTGGCCTGCCTTAGCAGGGCCACGGGTATGGGCGGGGCAGATGCCATGATGTCAGCGGGTAGCGCGAATCCAGGCGCCTGGCAAGCTGTTGGGGCAAGCCCTTGCGCGGGCAGGGCTGAAAGGGGCATGATGGGCGCCGGAGGACGGCATGGACAGGGAACACGGGCCTTTGGGACCGCCGTTGGCACCACCATTGGTCGAACTGCGCGGGGTCAGCGTGACGCGCGGGGGGACGCGGCTGCTCGGGCCGCTGGACTTTTGCCTGGAGCCGGGCGCGCGCTGGGCCGTGCTGGGCGAGAACGGCGCGGGCAAGACCAGCTTCCTGCGCTTGGTGCGCGGCGAGGTTCTGCCGGATGCCGGGGGCGAGCGCGTGTATGATTTTCCGGGCGCCCTGCCTGGCGAGGGTGGGCCGCAGCCCACGCCGCTGGGCCTGCGCCAGCGCCTGGCGCTGGTCTCCGGCGACATGCAGGACGCCTTTGCGGTGCACAACTGGGCGGCCACCGGCCTGGACGTGGTGCTCTCCGGGTTCGGCGACGGGCCGCTGCTGTACTCCGAGCCTCAGCCCGCGCAGCTCTCGGCCGCGGTCAAACTGCTGGACGCCTTAAGCCTGTCCGGCCTGTCCGGCCGCCGCATGGCCCGGCTCTCGACCGGGGAGGGCCGCAAGCTGCTCCTGGCCCGGGCCCTGGTGTCCGGCCCGGATGTGCTGGTGCTGGACGAGGGCCTGGAAGGGCTGGACGCGCCCGCGCGCCGGGAGTTCCTGGCCCTGCTCGACAGCGTTGCCAGCACCGATCCGCGCCTGGCCGTGCTCTTCGCCACCCACCGCCTGGACGAGTTGCCCGGCTGCCTGACCAAAGCCCTGGTGCTTCAGACCGGGCGCGTCAGCCTGGCCGGGCCCCTGGACGAGGTCCTGACAGCGTTGCGGCCTTCCAGGCCCAATGCCGCGGACGCTTTGCCGCTGGCCGCTGCCAGGGCCGCCCAGGCGCTTGCCGGGCCGGAATTTCTGGCGCGGATAACAAGCGCCAGCGTGGATGTCGAGGGCGCGCGCCTCCTGCACGAGGTCGACTGGACCATCCGGCCCGGAGAACACTGGGCCGTGCAGGGGCCGAACGGCGCGGGCAAGAGCACGCTGCTGCTCCTCCTGGCGGGGCAGGTCTGGCCCTCGGCCGTGGACGGCCCGCCGGGTATGGTGGAGTATGGCTTTGCCGCGCCGGACGGGAATCTCGACGACGCGCGGAGGCGCATCGGCTTTGTGTCGGCCAGCCTGCAGGCCACCTTCCCCTATGATCTGCGGGTCGAGGAGGCCGTGGCCACGGGGCTTGACAACAGTCTGGATGTCTTTGCCCTGCCAAACCCTGCGGGCCGGGCGCGCTGTGCGGCATTGCTGGATTTCTTCGGATTGGCGGAGCTGGCGGCGCGACGCGTGCGCAGCCTGTCGCGCGGGCAGCTCCGCCGGGTGCTGCTGGCCCGGGCCCTGGCCGGGAACCCGGCACTTTTGGTCCTGGACGAGCCCATGGCCGGGCTGGACGCCAAGGCGCGCGAGCTGACGCGGGAACGGCTCGACGCCCTGGCAGCCCAGGGCCTGCCCCTGGTGCTGGTGACGCACCACCAGGCTGATCTGCCGGGGCAAATCAACCACGTGCTGGCTTTGCGTAGCGGGCGGGTGGTGTTTTGCGGGAAGCGGGAGGCGTACGGGGATTGGAAGGCGGCCCGCAGGGCGGGCCGCCTTTCCCCGAAGAATTAGCTGTCTCTGCTGATGAAGTTGCTGCGGATGCGCGGGGTGGGCCGCACGGCCTTGCCGTAGCCCTGGTGCCGCTTCTGCTCCTGGTCCGTGCGCAGGATCTCCTGGCCCATGGACCGGCGCAGGCGCGTGGCCTCGTCGATGATCCTGGCCTGGAGGGCTTTCAGTTCCTCCAGCTTGGCCACCAGCGAGTCCAGGCAGTCCCCTTCCGGGGCGCCCAGGGTGTTTCCCGACAGGGCCTGATCCATGACGCCGCCGCGCCCAAAGGCCAG